>JBDSKT010000086.1:0-10296 GCA_039916765.1 Sphingomonas sp. | reverse complement strand
TCGGCGAAGCTCATATCGACGATGCGCTGCGCCAGGCTCTCGCCTTGCGGGCTGCCGTAGAGGTTCGACACGTGCATCAGCGTCGCCGCCTGATCGGCGATCGCCTTCACCAGCTTGGGGTGGGCGTGGCCGAGCGCGTTGACCGCGATGCCCGCCGCCATGTCGAGATAGCGCGTGCCGTCTTCACCGATGAGGTAACAACCCTCGCCTCGCACCGGCCGTACACCGCTGCGCGGATAGACGGGCATGAGCGGGGTGATCGGCACGGCGTTTCTCCTGAAACAAAAAAAGCGGCCCGTGCTGGGCCGCCGGAGGGCGCATTTACTTGGGGCGATACGGGAGCGTCAACACTGCGGGCGCAATCGTTCAGCTCTTGATCTTCCAGCCGGCGCGCAACAACGCGTAACAAAGCAGCCCCAGCGCCACGTCGAGCGCTAGGATGACGACACCGCCGATCAACACCGGCGAGTCCGCGGTGCCGAGAAAGCCATATCGGAAGCCGGAGATGATGTAGAAGAACGGGTTCACATGGCTGAACGCGCGAAACGCCGGTGCCAGCTTATCGACCGAATAAAACGTTCCTGAGAGCAGCGTCAGCGGAGCAATGAGGAAGTTCTGGACGGCTGCGGCGTGGTCGAATTTCTCGGCCCAGATCGAGGTCAATACGCCGACCAGCGCAAGGAAAGTCGCGCCGAGCGTTCCGAACCATAGGATCGCCAGCGGGTGCACCGGCACGATGTGGACGCCCGGCCACAACAACATCGCGATGAATACAGCGGCACCAACGCAATAAGCCCGCGTCACCGCGCCGCCGACCATCGCAGCGAGTAGCTCGGCGGTCGACAAGGGTGGCATCAGATAATCGACGATCGTGCCCTGGATTTTGCCCACCAGCAGCGCGAAGCTGGCGTTTGCGAAGGCGTTCTGCAGCATCCCCATGACGATCAGCCCGGGAGCAATGAAATCAGCGAACGGGATATCTATCCCACCGACCTGCACCGGGCGCTTGCCACCGGTAGCGACGGTAAAGATGATCAGAAATAAGAGCGTCGTGATCGCGGGCGCCCAGATCGTCTGGAGCTGGACCTTGAAGAACCGCCTCACCTCCTTGATATAGAGCGTCTTGAGGCCACCCCAGTTCACGCTCCGGATGACCGGCGTGCCGGGCGGGCTCAACACCACCGACTGGATTTCACCGGAAGGGGGCTGGCTGTTCATGGCGCGACCGGTTAGTCGCTGCCGCGCCGGCCCGCAACCCGGCAAAACAATGGGAACGACGATGGCCTGGACCGACGAGCGGATCGAAATACTGCGAAAGATGTGGGAAGCGGGACAAACCGCCAGCCAGATCGCCGAGGAGTTGACCGGCGTCAGCCGTAACGCGGTGATCGGAAAGGCGCACCGCCTTGGTCTGCAATCTCGACCGTCCCCGGTAAAACCCAACGAGCCTACGGCGAAAGCACCGGCTGCATCCGCGACGCCCAAGGCGGCGCCCGCGCCCAAGCCGGCTGCTCCCACCCCGGCCCCCAGCCCCGCCCCGGTCGCGGCCGCGCCGTCAATGGCGTCCGCTGCTCCGCGCGAGCCCGCGTCGGATGCGCCCGCCCCGGCGCCGCAGCCGATCCTTCGCTCGGTCGGTCCCGGAGGCTTTCTGCGTCAGGCGCCTGGCGAGCAGCAGGCGCCTATCACCCCTGCCCCACCGCGCCGCTTGGTTCCGGCCAAGCCCTCCCCGGAAATGGCCGGCAAGACGAGCTTGCTCGACCTCAACGACAAGATCTGCAAATGGCCGCTCGGTCACCCCGGCGAGCCTGATTTCCACTTCTGCGGCGAAAAAGTGAATCCGGGTTTTCCTTATTGCGTGGATCATTGCGGGCACGCGTATCAAGCACAGCTGCCGCGTCGCGATCGACGTCCTCCGCCGCCCATGCCGTTCGGCGGACCGCGCGTTCGATAGGGAAGCGAGGACGCGGATTGCGCAAATCCGCTCCATAACGGATTCACGAAATCGCGCGCGCCCCGCCTGGCGCGCGCTATCGCTACGCGAATCGCGCCGAACCGCTCCAGAATCGTTTCCACCCGGAGAAATCGTCACCAGCGCATGATCGCCCCGCAACAGGAGACGGGGCGATGGCATTGTTTTCACGGTGTAGGGGTAATCGGCGCGGCACATCGACGATCGAGTTCGCGCTGGTGCTGCCGCTGTTTGGCTATCTGCTCTACGGCATCCTCGGCTACGGCCAATATTTCCTGCTCGCTCACAACGTGCAGCAGATCGCGAATGACGCCGCGCGCGCCACAGTCGCCGGGCTAAGCGCGGACGAGCGGCGGACCCTGGCGACTAGTGCCATCGACCACGAACTCGGATCGTTGCGCACGCTGAGCGCGGGCGACGTCAGCAGCAGCGTTGACGAAACCAGCGACACCGTGACGGTGCGCGTGCGGCTGGACGCCAGCAACGTTCCGCTGATCCGCAACAGCTTCATCCCGATGCCCGATGCCGTTATCGAGCGTCGCGCCGTGGTCCGGCCAGGAGGCATCGCATGACGCCCCTTCTCAAGGATCGACGCGGCGCGCTGAGCTTGCTCGCGGCAGGCTTTATGCCGCTCGCCATCGGCTTTGCCGCCTTCGCGGTCGATATCGGGTCCGCCGCGCTCGACGCGCGCCGATTACAGGGCGTCGCCGACGCTGCCGCGCTTGCCGCCGCGGCGGACCCGACGCATGCGCAAGCCCTTGCGCAATCCGCAGTGACCGCCAGCGGCTGGGCGCGCCGTATCAGCGTCACCGCCGTCGCCGGCAATTACACCGCCGATGCGACCACCGCTGCATCGTCGCGTTTCACGCTTGGCAGCGGAAGCGGCGATGCGGTGCGTGTCACGCTCCAGAGCGATTCACCTACCTACTTCGCGCGCATTTTCGGGCAGCAATCGATTGCGATCGGCAAGACCGCGACGGCGGCGCGCGAGCGTATGGCGGCGTTTAGTATCGGCAGCCGACTGGCGGCGGTGAATGGCGGGATCGTCAACGCCTATCTGTCGGCGCTCACCGGCAGCAGCGTGTCGCTCACGGCGATGGATTATAACGGCCTGGCCGGCGTGGACATCGACCTGTTCGCCTATCTCTCCGCGCTTCGCACCACGGCCCACCTCGATGCCGTAACCTTCCAGGACGTGCTCGATGCTCAGGTCACGCGAGGACAGGCGCTGAGCGCGATGGCCTCATCGCTCGATGCGGCTAGCCCCCTCCAGGCCGCCGTGCTGCGAAAGCTCGCGCTTCAGGCGGGCAGCGGCAATCTCTCGCTTGCGGCGCTGATCGACCCTGGCAAGCTCGGCGGCTCGGCAGGCGGGGCGACCGGCATCGTCAAGGTCAACGCGCTCGCCGCGGCGACCGCCTTGCTGCAACTTGCGTCTGGCAGTCGCCAGGTTTCGCTCGACCTCGGCGCCAGCGTCCCCGGCCTCGCCACGACCCGCCTGACGGTCGCGATCGGAGAGCGGCCCGCGCAATCGCCCTGGATCACCGTCACCGACAATGGCACGCCGGTGATCCGCACCGCGCAGGCACGCATCTATATCGAAACGCAGGTCGCCAACGTCGCGCTGCCCGGCATTGGCAGCCTGGCGGCAGTGAAGGTGCCCGTCTTCGTCGAACTCGCCAGTGCCGAAGGGCGATTGAGCGGCATCGACTGCTCGACCGAAACATCCCGCGGCGTGACGATCGAGGCACGACCGAGTCCCGGCAAAGCGGCACTGGCAGCGGTCGATACCAGCCGGCTCAACGACTTCACCAACGCTGTGCCGCTATCCACCGCGCGGCTGGTCGATACCGCGCTCATCGATGTCGACGGCAACGCGACAATTGATCTCGGTGCGGCCGAGGCATGGCAGGCGTTGCGCTTCAGCCAGGCCCAGATCACCGCCGGAACGCCGCAAACCGTATCAAGCGCCAGCCCGGTGCAAGGCGTGGTGGCATCGCTTGTGTCGCATATCGCGCTGACCGCCCACGTCGTCGGCCTGCCGATCCCGCTGGCTCCGCTCACCCAGGCGGTCGGCGGCCAACTCGGGTTGCTGGCCCCGGCGATCGATGGTCTGCTCGATACGGCGACGGGCGCGCTCGGCGTGCATTTCGGACAAGCCGACGTGCGTGTGACAGGGATGCGGTGCGGCACGGCGGCGCTCGTCGCCTGACCTGCTTGCACGGCTGCCGGCCGTCCCTATACGTTCCGCCGCATGTCCGAAGACCTGTTCGCTTCCGCCGCCAATGCCGTTCCCGGCGCCTATGACGCCTCGTCGATCGAGGTACTGGAAGGGCTCGAACCCGTCCGCCGCCGTCCCGGCATGTATATCGGCGGCACCGACGAACGCGCCTTCCATCACCTGGCAGCCGAGGTGCTCGACAATGCCATGGACGAAGCAGTCGCCGGGCATGCCACTCGGATCGAGATCACGCTCGACACCGGCAACCGGCTGACGATCATCGACAACGGGCGCGGTATCCCGGTCGATCCACATCCCAAGTTTCCTGACAAGTCCGCGCTCGAAGTCATTCTTTCAACACTGCATTCTGGCGGCAAGTTCGACGGCAAGGCCTATGCCACCAGCGGCGGTTTGCACGGCGTCGGCGTCAGCGTGGTCAATGCGCTGTCATCGGATACGGTCGTCGAAGTGGCTCGTAACCGCGAACTATTTCGCCAGCGTTTTTCCCGAGGATTGACGCTCGGTCCGCTCGAACGTCTCGGCGCGACGCCCAATCGTCGCGGCACCTCGGTTGCCTTCACGCCGGACGACGAGATTTTCGGCCCGGAAATGAGCTTCAAGCCCGCGCGGCTTTACAAGCTGGCGCGCTCCAAGGCGTATTTGTTCGCCGGGGTGGAGATCCGCTGGAAGTGCGCGCCCGATCTGATCGGCGACGATACCCCGGCCGAGGCGGTGTTCCAGTTCCCTGGCGGTCTTTCCGATCACCTGCGCGAGCAGATCGGCGGACGCGAATGCGCAACGGCGGAGTTCTTCTCCGGCAGCCAGAATTTCCCGGGTGAGAACCAGGGCCGGGTCGAATGGGCGGTGGCATGGCCGCTGTGGAGCGATGGTTCCTATTCCTGGTATTGCAACACCATCCCGACCCCTGACGGTGGCACGCATGAGGCGGGGCTGCGCGCCGCGCTGGTCCGCGGCATCCGTGCGTTCGGCGAGCTGGTCGGCCAGAAGAAGGCCAAGGACATCGCCGCCGAGGACGTGATGACGGGCAGCGAATTGATGCTCTCGGTGTTCATTCGCGATCCGCAATTCCAGAGCCAGACCAAGGACCGCCTCACATCCCCCGAGGCCGCCACATTGGTCGAGCGGGCCGTGCGCGATCATTTTGACCATTTCCTCGCCGACAATATGGATCGCGGCAAGGCGCTGCTCGGCTATGTACTCGAGCGGATGGACGATCGCCTGCGCCGCAAGCAGGAGCGCGAGGTCAAGCGCAAGACCGCGACCAGCGCACGCAAGCTGCGCCTGCCCGGCAAGCTGACCGATTGCGCCGCCGACAGCCCCGAGGGCACCGAACTTTTCATCGTCGAGGGCGATTCGGCCGGTGGATCGGCCAAGCAGGCGCGCGACCGCAAGACGCAGGCAATCCTCCCGATCCGCGGCAAGATCTTGAACGTGGCCTCAGCAACCAGCGCCAAGATATTGGCGAACCAGGAAATCGCCGACCTGATCCAGGCGCTCGGCTGTGGCACGCGCAAGGACTGCGTGTCCGACAATCTGCGCTACGAACGGATCGTCATCATGACCGACGCCGACGTCGACGGTGCGCATATCGCAACGCTGCTGATGACGTTCTTCTTTCAGGAAATGCCCGATTTGGTACGCAATGGGCATCTCTACCTTGCCCAACCGCCGCTCTATCGTCTGACGGCTGGAACGAAGAATCTCTACGCGATGGACGATGCCCACCGCGCCGCGATCGAAGCCGGCGCATTCAAGGGCAAGAAGGTCGACGTGGCCCGGTTCAAGGGGTTGGGTGAGATGAACCCCATGCAGTTGCGCGAAACGACAATGGATCCGAAAACCCGCTCCATGCTTCGCATCACGTTGCCGCAGGAATATGAAGAGCGCGCCGGGATTAAGGATCTAGTCGATCGGTTGATGGGCACCAATCCGGCGCACCGCTTTGCTTTCATCCAGGAAAACGCCGCGCGGATGGACGAGGAAGCGATCGATGCCTAAACATGGTTCATTGCTTACATTAAATCCGGCACTCGATGTTTCCGCACTCGCTAAATCGTTTGCGTCCGATCAGCGATTACAAATTCGCGATATTCTCATCGATGAAGCTGCTATTGCGCTACATCAAATATTACTGTCGGAAACCCCGTGGGCGTTGGCATGGAAAGCCAAAGGCCAACCTCCTTCCCTTACAAGAACAGACCCGCGCGATCATCCCACGCACGGCGCCGAACAAATAGAAAAACTCCTGGCCGATAGTATGGGTGAAGGCGGTGATGCCTTTGCTTACATGATGTATCCCCTTGTTACGGCTTATCTGGAGGAATGGTCCCCTGGAGGAGCATTGGCGAAGTTACTTGAAGACCTTAATTCTTCCCCATTACTCGATTTCGTCCGAAAAGTAACTGGTATATCAGGACTGGTGAAGGCGGATGGCCAAGCAACATTGTATCGCCCTGGACAATTTCTGGCGCTACATAACGACTACGATCCTTCTCTGAGTCGCCGGGTCGCCTATGTACTAAATTTGTGTGCTATGGATTGGCGCCCAGATTGGGGGGGTTATCTAAACTTTTTCGATGAATCCGGAGACATTGTTGCAGGCTTTCGGCCAAGGTTTAATGCTTTAAATCTGTTTGCGGTGCCTCAACGGCATAATGTCAGTTACGTCCCCCCCTATGCCCCCGCTGAGCGTTTTGCCGTAACAGGTTGGTTTTTCGATAAAATTTGATTTATTGTAATCCAAAATCTCGCGCCGCCCATTCCTCGGCAAGCAATCCCCAGATATAGCTGTCGCGTACGCCGATATGTGTTTCCCATTCGGCCCGCAGGCGGCCTTCGCGGCTAAAGCCCAGGCGCTCGAGCAAGCGGTTCGATGCAATGTTGTCGGGATCGGTATCGGCGAAGATTCGCCGCGCGCTCTCATCGACAAAGAGGTGGGTTATCAGCCGTGTCACAGCCTCACTGCCGTAGCCGTGACCCCAATGAGAGCGGGCGAGCGTGTAACCGATTTCGAACACCCGCCCCTGGCGGCGCTCATTTGCCACGACTACCCCGATAGCATCATTGGCGTTCGCCAGGGTCACGGCCCATGAGCGCCACGTCGTCGATTCCACGGCCTTCGTCAGTCGGTCCACCGTTTCATCGAACGACGAATGCGACGCGTGGGACGAAAACAGTACCGTTTCAGGATCGGCGTAGATCAAATGCATCGCCTCGGCATCATCGAGCGACAACGGACGGAGAGTGAGCCGCTCGCTTCGGAGTTCCCGCTGCGCGCTCATCCTGCGAGGGCTCCAACCAGCGCCTTGACCTTTTGCTGCCGCCATTGCGGCAACGGCGCGACGAGCCAATAGCCTAGCCGATATGGCTTCGCCTCGCCGATTTGCACGATGCGACCGGCGGCCAGATCGGCAGCCGCCAGCAATTCGGGAACGGTGGCACGCCCCAAGCCTTCCGCCGCCGCATCTATCGCCAGGCCCGCATCGCCGACGCGGACCAGCGACACATCGGAGTCGCTCAGGCATCCGGGCCAGGAAATTCGCGTATCCGCGCCGCCGCCCGGCCGTTCGATCGTGATCATCCCGTCAGATTCGAGCGCTTCGCCTTCATGTTCGCCCGGCCCTTCGCCCCAGCGGATCGCAAGGTCCAGGTTGGCCTCCGTGAAATCGATATCATCGTCCGCCGATACCAGAACGAACCGCAACTCGCCGTCCGTTCGCGCGATTTCTGCCAGGCGGGGCATCAGCCATTTCTCGGTCAGGTCGCGCGGCGCGGCGATCGTCAGCGATTTGGAGGTCTGTCCCGCCTGCATGGCGCGCACCGCCTCCTCGAATTGCAAAAACCCGTGACGCAGCGCGGCGAGGCCCGCATCCCCTTCCGGCGTCAGTTCGAGGCCTCTGGTCGTTCGGCGGAACAGCACGACGCCCAGCGTATCCTCCAGCGCGCGGATCTGTTGACCTACGGCAGCGGGCGTCACGGCGAGTTCGTCGGCGGCGCGCGTAAAGGATAAGTGCCGCGCCGCCGCGTCGAGCACGCGCAAGCCATTCAGCGGAAGGTGCGTACGCTTCAAGCGCCGACCGCCGGCGCGAGCAGCGCGAATTTGGGAATCGCGACGTCGAACCCGGCGCCGTCTTCGCCCATCATATGATAATTTCCTTCCATGGAACCGGTCGGCGTTGCGAGCGGGCAGCCCGAGACATAATCGTAACTCGCCCCAGGCGCGATCATGGGCTGCTCGCCGACCACGCCCTCGCCCTCGACCGAATGACGCGATCCTCGGCCATCGGTAATGATCCAGTGACGGGTCAACAGCTGCACCGTCTGGCTGCCTTCATTCTCGATGCGGATGTGATACGCCCAGAACCAGCGCCCGCGCCCCGGCTCGGACTGTTCGGGCAGGAAACTTACCGACACGCGCACGACGACGCCGAGAGTCTCGGCCGAATTCGGGAACAGCGCTTTCATCACAGCCCCGCCGCCGTCAATGCATGGTCCAGGTCCTCGATCAGGTCGTCGGGGTCTTCTAGCCCGACATTGAGCCGCAATAGATTATCCGTCACACCCATTTCGAGCCGCTTGTCTTCCGCGACGCTGTAATGAGTGGTGGAGGCAGGATGGGTCATCAGCGAGCGCGAATCGCCGATATTGTTCGAGATGTCGATCAATTGCAGTGCGTCGAGCAATGCATGCGCCTGTCGGCGACCGTCGGCGACCTCGAAGGCGAAGATCGGCCCGCACGCGTCCATCTGACGCATGGCCAGGTCATGCTGGGGATGGCTCGGCAAACCGGGATGGAGCATGCGCGGAACGCGCGGCTCAAGAAATTGCCCGACCTTGAGCGCGTTCTCGCTCTGGCGCCGAATGCGCAGGTCAAGCGTCTCGATCCCCTTCAGCACCACCCAGGCATTGAACGCGCTCAGCGTCGGCCCCGTATTACGGGTGAAAGGCAGCAGCGTATTGGTGATGAAATCCTCGCTGCCGCATACCGCGCCGGCGAGTACGCGGCCCTGCCCGTCCATCATCTTGGTCGCCGAGTACGCCGTGACGTCGGCACCGAATTCCATCGGTCGCTGTAGCGCCGGCGTGGCGAAGGCATTATCGACCACGCTGATGACGCCGTTTCGCTTGGCGATGTCGCACACGGCTCTTAGATCGACCATATCCATCGTCGGGTTGGCTGGCGTTTCAAAGAAAAACACCTTGGTCTCGGGCCGCACGGCGTCGGCAAATTGCTGCGGATCGCGCGCATCGACGATCGACACCCCGATGCCGAACTTCGGGAGCAGCGTGTCGGTGAGCCACCGGCACGATCCAAACGCAGCCCGCCCCGCAACGAGATGATCGCCGGTTTCGAGCTGGCACAACAACACCGCGGTCATCGCCGCCATGCCCGTCGCCATCGAACGGCAAGCCTCGGCACCCTCGAGCAGCGCGATCCGCTGCTCAAGCATATCGACGGTCGGGTTCTGCAGCCGCGAATACGTCATGCCTTGCTGCTCGCCCGCGAAGCGCGCTGCGGCGTCGCCCGCACAGTCATAGGCATAACCCGACGTCAGGAAGAGCGCCTCGGACGTTTCGCCAAATTCGGAGCGGGCGGTGCCGCCGCGCACGGCCTGCGTGGCGGGGCGCCAATGGCGCGTGATCGACGGGTCCTGTCCGGTGCGACGCTTCATGCCGATCGCTTTGCCGAGCGCCGACGTATGGCGCAACCTTGAACCGGCACCGGGAAGATGAGAGATCAGCGCCCGTGACGCCCGAATCCCCGCCCCGCCCCCGGCTCGTCGTCGCTATTTTGGGGGCGATCGCGCAGGCGCTCTTTTCGATCCGCGCAGTCGTGCCCCACAAGCTGGTGTTCGATGAAGTGCACTACGTCCCCGCAGCGCGGCAATTGCTCACCCTGTCAGGGCCGACCAACATCGAGCACCCGCTATTCGGCAAGGAATTGATCGCCGCTGGCATCCTCCTCTTCGGCGATAACAGCCTAGGCTGGCGGTTCTTCGCGCTGCTCGCTGGCACCGCGACGGTGATGGGTGTTTTCGCGATCGGCTGGCTGATCTTCCGCCAAGTTCGCACCGCTACGCTCGCCGCG
>JBDSKT010000085.1:0-2587 GCA_039916765.1 Sphingomonas sp. | reverse complement strand
TCTATCAGTGGACTTGGCACGGCAGCGCCTTATCCGGTTCAAGTTTAGCGGTCCAGACGAGCGCGCAGCGCCCTCCCGCAAGTTCCACAGCGATAGCTTTGGAAGGCGCGGCCCTTAGCGGAATGTGATGAGAGATGCAAACCGCCGTGTGTCGGCTTCATCGGTCGGCAACAAACTCGGACGTTGCAACGAGCGTGTTATATGAATAACACGGCGTAGGCCCGACCGAGGAGATGAGATGCGACCGTTGGCATTGGTAGTGATAGGCGGATTGATCAGCACGACCGCCTGGATTGGCGGGCAGGCCGCAAGATCGGCCGATATGTCCGCGGGCACAACGTCGGGACTGACCTCCGACCCAGGTGGTATCGTCCTGTCGGCGATCGATACCTCGGCGGGCGCATGCGACAATTTCTACCAACGCGCCTGTGGCGGGTTCCTGGCCGCCGCCAAGCCAGACGGCGCGACACCATCGATTTCGATGACTGCGCAGCGGTTCGACGCAAATCTGGAGAGCGGGCTGAACAAACTGCTTGCGCACGATGTGGCGGGAAATCCAGAACTGGGTCGCCTGAAGACATTCTATACCTCATGTCTGGCTGCCAGCGATGCGGCCGATGGGCTTGTGGTGAAGGGTTGGCTTGAGCGGATCGATGCCGCACGCTCGCCGCAAGACGTGCAAACGCTGTTGCGGAACCTTGCCACGATCGGCGTCGATCCATTTTTCACATATAGCGGACAGCCTGACCGCACACATTGGACGCGTTACCGCGGCGAAATCCACAACAGTTATCTTTGGGCCGATCAGGACGTGGTCTCGCGCGAATTTGCCGCGGCCGGAGAGTCATCCGCCGATGCCGCGCGAGACGCTGCGGCGGTGGCAGCGATCGTGCAGTCCTTGAACGGCAAAACCGGCGATCGCTATGATGCCAAATCGGCCGAAAACCCCCGATCGTTGGCGCAGATCGAACGGCTGGCGCCGTCTTTCGATTGGGCCCGCTACGGCGCGTTGGTTGGCGCGCCGATCGACCAACCGATCAACTTGACGTCCCCGGCGTTTCTTAGCGCCGTCAACCAGCAACTTGAAACTCGCTCGATGGCGGACTTGCGTGCCTATCTGCGTTGGTCGTTCCTGTTTTCGCTGCGCGGCGAACTGCCGCGTCCTTACAATCAGGCGTTTGGAAACATAATCCCGCCGTTGCGGGTGAAGCTCGACAATCCGGCTGGCCGGTGCCGGGATGCGACCGTTCGCGCGATGGGCGTCGAATTCTCACGCCAATATGCCGAGCATATTCTCGGTTGGAGGGCACGCGAGGCGGCGCGGCGCATCGCTGGCGACATCAAGAAGGCAATCGTGGCATCGGTCGCGAGCGATCGCTGGCTGTCGGCATCCGCGCGTCGGCAGACCGCCGATAAACTTGCCAAAACCGATCTCAAGATCGGCTTTCCGGATCAATGGCCCGCAGTCGGCCAGTATCGGGTCGTCCAGGGGCGGTTCCTTGACAACGTGCTCGCCGCGCGCGCCTTTGAACAACGCCGCACGTGGAGCCGCGCCGGCCAGCCGCGAAATCGTAGCGGCTGGGAAATGACGGTTAGCCCGTGGGTCGGCGACGGGATGGCTGCGGCTCGACTCGTCGTACCCAATGGTTTTCCTGACGCCTTCTCAAACTCGTTGATCATGACGGCCGCGTTTCTGGCGCCGCCGCGGTTCGATGCGTCATCGCCGCCCGAGCTAAATTATGGAACGTTTGGCGCGGTATTCGCGCATGAATTTGTCCATGTTGCGGAGTCGCACATGTTTGGGCGGGATGGGCGCGACGCTGAGCTCTGGAGTGCTGCGGATATCAAAGCCGCGCAGAAGAAGGATCATTGCGTCGTATTGCAGGCCGATAACTACCAGCCGCTTTCGAAGGCGAAAATATCGGGCGAGCGCCAATTCGACGAGAATGTCGCCGATTACGGCGGCGTGCGCCTTGCGTTCGAGGCGCTACAAGCGCGGATGGGCGTTCGCATCTATCAGCGCGATGCGAGCGGGACGTCTCCGGCGCAACGCTTCTTCTACAAATACGCCCAAAATTATTGCACGGCCCAGACCGAAGCGAACCTACGACAGTCGATCGAGTCCGACCATCACGGCCTGCCGACGTTTCGCGTCAATGGGTCGATATCGAATCTTCCGGCATTCAGACGAGCGTTCAGTTGCAAACCCCACGACCGCATGGTGCGAAGCGCCGAGGAGCGTTGCCGCGTCTGGTAGAACGGCTTGAAAAGATTGATGAACCCGCAGCCGGAAAGGCACCCGGTTGCCCCGAGCGCAACTCGTTGAGCCGGTCGAGCAGGGCGGTAAACTGGGCGAAGCCGTAAGACTTCTTCGCGGTGCGCGGTCGATAATTGACCGAGCAACGTCAACACGGCCGGCGTGAGGCGAAGCAGCGCCCGGCATCGGTCCCCTCGCGAAATGCGCTAGCGCCCCTACTTGCTGCGCTCGACCTGCTCGAATTCCAACTCGACCGGCGTCGCACGGCCGAAGATGCTCACCGACACCTTCACGCGGCTACGGTCGAAATCGAGTTCCTCGACGATACCG
>JBDSKT010000084.1:0-2954 GCA_039916765.1 Sphingomonas sp. | reverse complement strand
CTTTTGATGCCGCCATTCGCAGGTTCGAATCCTGCCGCCCCAGCCAACTGCCGCATCGCCGCCCCTTCGCCAGAGGACGCTCCTGTGCCCGGCTCAGTGTCCTGCGGCGCCAGGGTCGGGCGCGGCGACGGGGCCTTCCGGGCGTTTGAGCAGGAAGACCAGCGGGATCGCGCAAGCGGTCAAGATCATCATCAGCTTGAAGTCGTCGAGATAGGCAACCATCGACGCTTGCTGGTTCACCACGCCGTTGGCGATCGCGAGGATGCTGTCGGTCGAGCCGCCGAGGAGCGAGCTGGCTACGGGATCGGCAGCGGTCAATCCGGGATCGGGGATGTGCGCGCCGAGAACTTCATGCTGGATCTGGATGTTCGAGCCGAGCAACGCGGTGACGACCGAGATACCGACCGAGCCGCCGATATTGCGCGACAGGTTTGTCAGGCTGGCGCCTTCCGTGCGCTGGTGCGAGGGCAGGGTGCCGAACGCCATGATGTTGAGCGGGATGAAGATCAGCCCAAGCCCCGCCCCCTGCACCAGGCCGGTGACGATGAACGGCGTCGCGCTCATTTCCAGCGTCCAGCCGGTCATTTCCCACAGCGAATACGTCGCGATCGACAGGCCCACGCCGACGAGGATACGCGGGTCCAGTCCGCGCTGGGTCAACTGCCCCGCCACCCACATGCTGAGCACGATGCCGGCGCCCCGCGGCACTAGCAACATTCCGGTGTCGAGCACGGGATAGCCGAACAGGCTTTGCAGCATCGGCGGCAAGAGCGCCATGGTCGCCGTCATCAGCACGCCGATCACCAGCATGAAGCCGATGCCCGTCAGCAGGTTGCGGTTGGCGAACAGGTTACGCTCGAACATCGGGTTTTTGGCGGTGAACATGTGAACGAAGAACATCCAGGCGGTGCCCAGTGCCACCATGCCCTCGATCCACACTTCCCATGACGAGAACCAATCGTTGGTCTGGCCCCGGTCGAGCATCAGCTGAAGCGAGCTGATCGCGATGGCAAGCATCGAGAAGCCGAAAATGTCGAACCGGCGGTGGCGGATCTGGCGCGATGGCAGCAGCGCCCAGAGGATCGCGAAGCACGCGATGCCGACTGGCACGTTGACGTAGAAGCACCAGCGCCAGTTGTAATTGTCGGTCAGCCAGCCGCCGATCACTGGCCCGAGGATGGGCCCGACCATCACGCCCATCCCCCAGATCGACATCGCGCTGGCCTGTTTCGATTTGGGGTTGATGTCCATCATCACGGTCTGGCTGAGCGGGTTCATGAACGCCGCCGCAATCCCCTGCAGGATGCGAAACAGCACCATTTCCGGAAGATGGGTGGCAAGCCCGCACAGCATCGACGCGATCACGAACCCCACGATCGCGGAAAGGAACAGATTGCGCGATCCGATCCGGTCCGACAGCCACCCGGTGACCGGAATCGCGACGGCGGATGCCACGATGTAGCTGGTCAGAATCCAGGTGACCGTATCCGACGTCGCGCCGAGCGAGGCCGCCATGTGTGGCAGCGCCACGTTGGCGATGGTCGAATCGAGAATCTGCATGATGGTCGCGGCCATCACGCCGATGGTCAGCAGCGGACGATTGGTGGTGTGCAGCGCCGCCCTGCCTTCCAGCGGTTCCGGCTCCTCGGTCGAGGGAAGCGCTTTTAGCGGCTCGCCGTCGCCGGTCGGCGAATCAACGCTGGCCATGATCGCGGATATCGACCGTTACCGTCGCGCTCAGGCCCGCGATCAACGGGCGTGCACTTGCATCGTCGATGGCGATGCGCACCGGCACTCGCTGGGTCACCTTCACCCAATTGCCGGTCGCGTTTTGCGCGGGGAGAACCGAAAACTCGGATCCGGTGCCCGCGCCGATCGATTGCACGTGCCCCTTCAGCGTGAGGCCGGAATAGGCGTCGAAGCTGATCGTCGCGGGCTGGCCGACCCGCATGCGATTGAGATCGGTTTCCTTGAAATTGGCGTCGATCCAGCCGGCATGTGCGGCAACGATACTTACCGCCGGCAGGCCGCTGACCATCATCTGCCCGACCTGAAGGCGGGTCGATTGGCTGATCGTGCCAGCGACCGGCGCGAATACCGATGTCCGCTGCAGATCGAGCATCGCCTTGTCGCGCTGCGCCATCGCGGCCTGGACGGAAGCGGGAACGCCCGAGCCCTGTATGCCGCTGCCGACCTGCGCCCGGGCTTTGGCGGCGCTGGCATTCGCCGTTTCCAGCCGCGCCTTGGCGGCGGCAACCTGTTGGGACGCCGCGTCGAAGCTTGCTCTGGTGGTGAAGCCGCGCTTCATCAGCGCCGCCTGGCGATTATAGGTCGCCTGCGCGAGCGCGATATCGGCCTTGGCGCTGGCGATATCCGCTGCCGCGCCGCCGCTGTCGGTGGCCAGCGTGCTTACCTGCACGCGTGCCGTCGCGATTGCCGCATTGGCCTGTTCGAGCGCGATACGGTAGGGCGCCGGGTCGATGCGGAACAGCAGGTCGCCTGCCTTGACCGCCTGATTCTCCCGGACGTTCACCGCGACGATACGTCCGCCGACGTCCGATGAAACGGATACCTTATCCTGTTGGACGTACGCGTTGTCCGTCGATACGAACCGCCCCGCCGTCAGCAGGAAATATGCCGCGACGATGACAATGATAAGCGGCACGCTCACCAGCAGGGCCATCCGGCCCCATGATTTGGGTGTCTTGGCGGACTCGCTTGCTATGTCGGTCACTTCGATGCCGGCGGTGCGGCTGATCCTCGGATCCGCGTCAGCCATGCCTAGCCTCATCATGTTCGGGAATGTCGTTGAGATTGGCGTGAATACGCGTGAGCGCGTCGAACAACACAGCGCGGTCCGCGCCCGCCAGTCCGTCCAGCGCATCCTCGAACAAACCATCCGCCACGACGCGCAACTGCTCGATCAGCGGCCTTGCCTTGTCCGTAAGGTATAT
>JBDSKT010000083.1:0-5197 GCA_039916765.1 Sphingomonas sp. | reverse complement strand
TGGGGCCGTCCCAAATCCCCGGTGAACAAGCGCGAATACGGCCCCGGCCAGCATGGCCAGCGCCGCAAGGGCAAGGTCTCCGATTTCGGCATCCAGCTGCGCGCCAAGCAGAAGCTCAAGGGCTATTACGGTGACGTGACCGAGAAGCAGTTCCGCGCCTGCTACCACGAGGCCGCCCGGATGAAGGGCGACACCAGCCAGAATCTGATCGGCTTGCTCGAGCAGCGGCTCGACATCATCGTCTACCGCGCCAAGTTCGCGCCGACGGTGTTCGCCGCACGCCAGCTCGTCAGCCACGGCCACATCAAGGTCAACGGCGTGAAGTGCAACATCGCCTCGCGCCGCGTCTTCCCCGGCATGGAGATCACGCTGGGTTCGAAGGCGCAGGAGATGGCGCTGGTGATGGAGGCGCAGAGCCTCGCCGAGCGTGACATCCCCGATTACGTCGCGACCGATGGCGCCGCGAAGGTGACCTTCACCCGCGTACCGACGCTCGACGAAGTGCCCTATCCGGTGAAGATGGAACCCAACCTGGTGGTCGAGTTCTATTCACGCTGATGACGCGGATTGGCCAAGGCCAGTCCGGACCATCGAAATAGGAAAAGGGCGGTCCCGGCGGGGCCGCCCTTTTTCGTCGCTGCAAGCCCTATTGCGCCGGCGGCAACTTCATCGACGAGCGCAGGAACCCATCGACCTTGTCGAGCATCTGCGCGCGAACCTCACCGTCGTCGAGATAATGATCGAGATGATGGAATTCGACGAGCTCGACCTGCTTGCCCTCGCTCTTCAACCGCGATGCCATCAGTCGCGATTCGCCGATGCCGACATTCTGGTCGCGGTCGCCGTGGAACATCAGCACGGGCGCGGCGATCCGCGAGGCGTTCTGCGCCGGTGAGCCTTCGCGGACGTGTGCCCCGCGCCCGATAAAGGCATCGACGATGATATGATTGGTGAAGTCGTTCGATTCGCCGCGCAGCGTCTCTAGGTCGGTGACCGGCGCGACGGCGACGATCGCCTTGAACAGGCTAGGGTCGAGCACCGCCGATTGCAGTGCCGCATAGCCGCCATAGGACCAGCCGAATATCGCGATCCTGTCCGGCGTGGCGATACCCTGTTTGATCAGCCAGCGGCCGCCATCGTTGACGTCGCCGATCGCCGTCCGCCAGGACTTGAAGCCATTGTCCTTGAACCACGCGTCGCCATACCCGGTCGATCCGCGGAAATTGGGCTGCAGCACGGCATAGCCACGATTGGCGAGGAATTGCGCCAACCAATCGAACCCCCATTCGTCGCGCGCGCCAGGCCCCCCGTGCGGCATGACGATCGTTGGCAGGTTCTTCCCGTCGCTGCCTGGCGGCAGGGTGAGGTAGCCCGGTATCATCGTACCGTCGGCGGCGGGGTACGAGACGGGTTTGACCACCGCGAGCTTCGTTCCTACGAGTTGCGGCCGCGCCGGCGAAACCTCGTCGAGATGGCGTGTGGCCTTGTCGTAAAGATAATAATGGCCGGGATCGACATCGCTACCGGCGAACAGCAGCAGCTTTTTCTCGTCGGCGCTGGCATCAACGAACGTGATGAGCGGCAGCCCGGGCAACGCCCTGGACAAAGCGGCGCTCAATTTCTGAGTTCGGGATCGAAGAATTCGGTCTGGCGGCGTTCGGTCGCGAAACCGACGCCGACGACGCGTTGCTGCCGTCCGATACGCACCAGCGTATCGATATCGACATCGGGGCGGGCAACGACCAACTCACGCTTGAGGCTGCCGTCGAGCGCGATCGAATAGAGTGCCGCGCGGCCCTGATGGTCGTCGAATCCGTAGACCAGGTTCTTGTCGCGATCGACGGCGAAGGGGTTGAATCCCGCCTCGTTGCCGCCGTCGAGACGAAGCGTCCCCAGCGGCTGCCAGTTGCGCTTGTTGGGTGTCCGGTAGACATAGTTGATCGCGGTCTTGTCGTATCCGGCGCCGTCCTTGGGCTGCAGGCCCATCACGCGAACGATCCCGTGACCGTCGGTGATATATTCCGCCGCGGTGATGGCCGGGGTTTCGACCAACGAACGTTTGAGCGACACGGTATCGACCCGCTCGACGCCGAAGCCGTCCAACGCCGAGGCGAGATGCGTGCCGGTGGACATCTCCGGCACGAAATTGCGTGTCATCAGCACGTTGCCGCCGGCGTCGTCGCCGAGCCAGTCGATCACGGCGCCGCCGTTATAGACCGTCTGAAGCGCATTGGACGAATCGTGCGCGCTCAGCATCTTGAGGTTTTTGCCGTCCGCGTCGAGCGCGATGAGGCGCGTGAAGCCGACGGTGCGTCCGGGGCCGTCCTCGATCAGGTAGATGCCGCACACCAATCGGGTGTCGGTGGACCAGCGGCAGTATTTCAGGCGATCGGGTTCGCCGCTCGACCTGGCGATCGGCTTGGACTTGCCGGTGATTGCATCGGCCACGACGACGACCGCGCCGCGCGCGCCGGACGGCTCGATATAGGCGACCTTGGTGCCATCGGGCGAAAGGCTGATCTGTTCAATGTCCTCGCGCGCGCCGAACCGGGTCGCCGCATCACTCGTCGCGTGGAGCGGTGCCGCCAGCGTCGAGCCGAGAAGTAAAGCTATCGCATATTTCGGCATGATCCCCCCAAGCCGCCTTTGTCGAACGCATCGATAACCTCATGCGCGCAAAAGGGAAATGCGCGTTCGCACCGGAACGGTTGCGAGTCGCCGTGCCTCCTGCCACAACACCGCGCGATCGATCGACAGGACCCACATCCATGCGTCAGCTTCTACGTCTCGGCTTCCTCCTTAGCGGCGCCCTCCTCATCGGTACTGCGGCCATCGCCAAGGACGCGCCGCCGGCCATCTCGGTGCAGACGCTGAAGGAGGTCGACAAGACGCTCTCGTCCGACGCCTATGAGGGCCGCAAGCCGACCACGCCGGCGGAGGAGAAGACCACCGCTTATATCGTCGAGCGCTTCAAGGCGGCAGGGCTAAAGCCGGGGAATAATGGCAGCTGGTTCCAGCCGGTGCCGCTGGTTCAGATCACCGCCTCGAACGTCACGCCGCTTACCTTTACCGGGGGCAAGGCGCCGGTCAGCATGGCATATCGCACCGAGGCGGTGGTCGCGACGTACCGCGCCGCGCCGCGCATCGACCTGAAGGATTCGGACGTCGTGTTCGTCGGCTACGGCGTCAACGCGCCGGAGCGCGGGTGGAACGACTATGCCGGCATCGACGTGCACGGCAAGACGGTCGTCATCCTCATCAACGATCCCGACTGGCAGAGCCCGGCGCGCACCGGCCTGTTCGAGGGCAAGGCGATGACCTATTACGGCCGCTGGACCTACAAGTATGAGGAAGCGGCGCGACAGGGCGCGGCGGCGGCGATCATCGTCCACGATACCGAGCCCGCCGCCTATGGCTGGGGCGTGGTGCAGTCGAGCTGGACCGGCCCGCAGCTCGAACTCGATGAAAAGGGCGACCATGCCGACCAGAGCCAGGCGATCGGCTGGATGCAGCTTGCCAAGGCGAAGGAATTGTTCGCCAGCGCGGGCAAGGATTTCGACGCGCTGTCGGCCGCCGCGAAGCAGAAGGGCTTTCGCGCCGTGCCGCTCGGGCTGAAGGCGTCGGTAAGCTTCGACAATAGTATCCGCCGCAGCCTGTCGAAGAACGTCATCGGCGTGCTGCCTGGGACGACCGCGCCGAACGACGTGATCTTCTACACCGCGCATTGGGACCATCTGGGCCACTGCGACCCGGTCAATGGCGACGGCATCTGCAACGGCGCGCTCGACAATGCGAGCGGGGTCGCGGCGCTCGTCGCGCTGGCGGAGGCACAGGTCAAGCAAGGCCCGGCCAAGCGTTCGATCGCATTCATGTCGGTGACATGCGAGGAATGCGGGCTGCTCGGCTCGCGTTATTATGCGCAGCACCCGATCTTCCCGCTCGCGCGCACCGTTGGCGGGGTCAATATGGACGGGCTCAACGTGAAGGGTCGCGCAAAGGATTTCGTCGTCACCGGCGCGGGGAAGTCGGAGCTTGAGGATTTGATGAAGCCGCTGGTGGCGGCAGAGGACCGCGTGATCGTACCCGAGCCCAACCCCGAGCGTGGCGGTTACTTCCGTTCCGACCATTTCAGCTTCGCGCATGTCGGCGTGCCGATGCTCGACGGCGGATCGGGCGAGGACCTGCGCGTCGGCGGCACGGCGGCGGGGCATGCCGCGGTGGTCGATTATATCGAGCATCGCTATCACAAGCCGCAGGACGAATATGATGCCAGCTGGGACTGGTCTGGCGCGGTCGAGGATCTGACGCTCTATTACCAGCTTGGCCGCAAGCTCGCCGACGACACCACGCTTTGGCCCAATTGGTACAAGACCGCCGAATTCCGCGCGGTGCGCGACAACGACCATCCGGAGGATCGCGCCGCGCGATGAGCGTCAAGCCGCCGCCGGCCGAATGGGCGCCGCACAAGGGCGTCTGGATCGGCTTTCCCAGCCATCCCGAATTGTGGATGGACGATCTCGAGCCGGCGCGGGCCGAAGTTGCCGCGTTCGCGCGCGCGGTCCATGCCGATGGCAAGGGCGAGAAAATACTGCTGGTCGTCGCCGACGACGAGGCGGCGCTGGCCGCGCGGCGCCATGCGGGCGATGTCGCGACGATCGTGGTCGAGCCGTTCGGCGACATCTGGCTGCGCGACACGGGGCCGGTCATCACCGGTGACGGCAGCGCGCGATTGTTCGAATTCAACGGCTGGGGCGGCAAATATGATCTGCCGGGCGACGACACGATCGGCGAGCGGCTGGCAAGGAAGCGCCACATCACGGCCGAGGCGTGCGGCTGGGTGCTGGAAGGGGGCGCGATCGACGGTGACGGCACCGGGCTCGCCGTCACCACGCAGCAGTGCCTGCTCAACCACAACCGCAACCCGTCGCTCTCGCAGGCCGATATCGAGGCGCGACTGCGCGAGGACCTTGGGCTCACCGAGTTGATCTGGCTCGGCGACGGGCTGCTCCACGATCATACCGACGGCCATGTCGACAATCTCGCGCGCTTCGTCGCGCCCGGTCGGCTGGTGATCCCCGAGGCGTCGGACAACGACCCCAACTGGATGGTCTATCAGCACGCCGCTCGCGATGCGGCGCACGGTGAGGTCGAGATCGTCCGCGTGCCGTCGCCCGGCCGGGTGATCCGCGACGGAGAG
>JBDSKT010000082.1:0-10809 GCA_039916765.1 Sphingomonas sp. | reverse complement strand
CGGCCCGCCATCGCACCTTCCTCGCGCCCCATGGCACGGGCGCGCAGCACCCGATTTGCCGCGCGGACGCGGCCATCGGCGCCGATAAGTGCGGTCATGACCCCGGCGCCGGCGAGCCGGTCGCCGATGCTTCCCGAAATCTTGGCCTCGACCTCGCTCGCAAGGTCGAGCCCTTCGGCCCCGCCGAACCGCCAGACTAGCAGATCGTCGGCATCCCCCGCCCGCTCGATTTGCGCCGAAAGCGGGGTGCCGCGCGCGGTCAATCGCGCAAGCCGCGCCGCCCCGTCGCGCCACGCCGCGCGCCCGGCCGCGCTAAGCGACGAGATATCGGCGTCGGTCAGCGGCAAGGCGGGCGGAGTAGGAAACCCGGCAAACAACGCCTCATACCGATCGTTGGCGCAAATCAATCGCCCGGCGCGATCGGTGACGGCCAAAGCGTCGGCGCTGCTCGCGGCAAGCGCGCGCGCGACACTCCAGTCCGGCTCGCCCGATCCCGCGGCACCGGCGGGAAACAGCCGCCGTATGACGATCGCCCCGCCGCCAATGACCAAAGCCGCGGCGAGGAACCCGCCGGCGATAGGCCAGCTGCGCATGGCACCAAGAATCACGAGTGCGGCGGCGAGTCCGCACGTCACGGCGATCAGTGCGCTGCTACGCGCCGGCGAGCCGGAGGAGGCGGGAAGGCTGGCCATCCCGCCCTCTTTGGCCGTGCTCAACAGTGCGTCAAGCGACTTACCAAATCCGAACGCGCTCCGCGGGCGCAAGGTACAGCTTCTGACCCGGATTCGCGCCGAACGCCGCGTACCAGGCGTCCATGTTGCGGACGATCCACGTCCGCTGCTGTGCCGGTGCGTGCGGATCGGTCAGCAGTCGCTGCCGCAACGCCGCCTCGCGGTAGTTACGGCGCCACACCTGCGCCCAGCCGAGATAGAAGCGTTGATCTGCGGTAAAGCCGCCGATCGTCGACGCCGCTCGCCCACCGAGCGAGCGATGATACGCATCGTACGACGCGCCCAACCCGGCAAGATCCGCGCTATTCTCGCCTAGCGTCAGCGCGCCCTTCACATGCATCCCCGGAAGTGGCTCGTATTTGTCATACTCGGCAACAAGATCGCCGCTCAATTTCTTGAATTTGGTGATATCCTCGTCCGTCCACCACTGCGTCAGCTTGCCGTGGAGATCGAACTTCGAACCCTGATCGTCGAAATGATGGCTCATTTCGTGGCCGATCACTGCACCGATACCGCCATAGTTGATCGCGGGATCGGCCTTCGGATCAAAGAACGGCGGCTGCAGGATCGCCGCCGGGAAGGTGATCGCCACCAGGGTCGGGTTGGCCTGCGCATTGACCGTCATCGGGGTCATCCCCCATTCCCAGCGATAGATCGCCTTGCCCAGTTTGGCGCGGTTGTAATCGAACGCCCATTGATTGGCGCGCAGTTCGTTGCCGAACGCGTCGCCGTTCACGATCGATAGCGCGGCATAGTCCCGCCAATGCGAGGGATAGCCGATGCGCGGCGTGAACGCCGCGAGCTTGGCGTGCGCCTTGGCCTTGGTTTCCGGCGCCATCCATTCGAGCCGATCGATCCGCGCGTTCATCGCGGCGATGATATTCTTGACCAGATTGTCCGCCGCCGCCTTGGTCGCCGGCGGGAAATATTTGGCGACGTAGATCTTGGAGACATCATCCGTGAGGATACCGCTCGTGAACTGCACGCCGCGCTTCCACCTCTCCTGCTGCTGTGGCGTACCGTTGAGCACGGTGCCGTAAAACGCGAACTGCTCGCGATCGAACGCGGCCGGCAGCACGTCGGCATAGCCATCGAGCGAGCGCATCAGGAGCTGATCCTTGAGGACACGCAGCGGCGCATCCGCGATCAGCCGCGCGATGCCGGAAATCGCGGTCGGCTGGCCGACGATCACGGTATCGACCGGCGTATGGGCGGCGGCGAAAAAGGCCGCGAAGTCAAAGCCCGGCGCAATATGCTGCAACTCGGCGACGGTCATCTTGTTATAGGTCTTGTCGGCGTCCCGGCTGTCGATCCTGGTCCAGCTTACCTTGGCGATCGCGGTTTCGAATTCGACCAGCGCCGCCGCGCGTGCATCGGCATCGGCCTCTCCGGCAAGCGTGAGCATTCTGGCAATGTGCTTGACATAGGCGGACTTGGCCTCGGCAAGCTTGGCATCGGTGCTGAGATAATAATCGCGATCGGGCATGCCGAGCCCTGATTGTCGCAAGGCGACGGTGTACAGATCGGGATTCTTCGCGTCTTGCGACACATACGCCGCGAGAGGTCCGCCTACGCCGTTGCGCGCCGCCTCGGCGACTAGCGCCGGATAGGCTGCCTTCGACGACAGACCTTCGATTTGCGCGAGCCAGGGCTTGATTGGCGCCAGCCCGCTCCGCTCGATCGTCGCGACATCGAGGAAGGTGGCATAGGCACGGCCCATCTTGGATGCGGGATTCGTCGCCTCCGCGTCGAGCAAGCCGCGCGTGCGCTTGTCGGACAGGTCCTGCAGTTCCTCAAACGCGCCGAAGTTCGACTTATCGGCCGGGATCGGCGTGTTCTTCGACCAGGTTCCGTCCGCGAACGCATAGAAATCGTCGCCTGGGGCGACCGAACGGTCCATCCCCGTCTCGTCGAAACCGAAGCTACCGATCTGCGGTTTCCCCGCAGCCGTGGCGACGGGATGCGCGGTTTGCCGGGCGATCGCCACGCCGGCGGCGGCGGTGGACACAAGGAGCATGGCAGCGAGAACAGAGCGGCGCATGGCAAATCCTAGCGGGAGGGAATGCCCGTGTTCTACGCCAGCGATACGCCCAGTCAATTCAGCGTTTTAGCGGCCGGCGCCGCCACTTGCGGGCGATCTTGAGGCGCCAGAGGAGCTGCGACACGAAATATCCCGTGGTCGCCCCGATCGCGGCGATGATCAAAAGACCGACAATCGTCGCCGGACCGCCTTGCGCGACGAGCCAGTGGAGCCAACCGGCATTGGCCTTTACCGTGTCGGCGATCGGCCGGCCGGGCACCGCGCGGTCGAGCCGGAGCGTCCAGTGCCCGATCTGGTAGGCCCCTGCCATCAACGGCACAAACGTGATGGGGTTATTGATCAACGTCGTGCCGACAGCCGTTGGCACGTTGGCGCGAAAAGGCAGCGCCAACACCGCCGCGATAGCCATGTGCGCGAACGGAAAGAGCACGCCGCTGAAAATGCCGAGCGCCACGCCGCGCGGCACCGACCGGCGGTTGAAGCGCCACAGCGACGGCACGAGAATGCGGTGCGCGACGGGCCGCAGAAAACGATTGGTCTCGATCGATTCGCGCGTCGGAATATGATGGCGAAGCCACGCGCTCGCCTTGGCGAACTGGCCGGGGGACGGCGCCGGATCAGCCACGATCACGCATCAGCCTCCCCTGTTCGCGCTTCCAGTCGCGCTCCTTGATCGTCTCGCGCTTGTCGTGCGCTTTCTTGCCCTTGGCCAATGCCAGTTCCACCTTGGCTCGTCCCCGGGCGTTGAAATAGACCGACAGCGGCACGAGCGTCATTCCGTCTCGCGCCACCGCGCCGTGCATCTTGTTTATCTCGCGTTCGTGAAGAAGCAGTTTGCGCGGGCGCTTTGGCTCATGGTTGAAGCGATTGCCGTGGCTGAACTCAGGCACGTTGGAATTGATCAGCCAGACCTGCCCGTCCTTCACCTCGGCATAGCTCTCCGCGATCGAGCCCTCGCCAAAGCGCAGCGCCTTTACCTCGGTGCCGGTGAGCGCGATGCCGGCCTCGTACACGGTCTCGATCGCGTAATCGAACTTGGCGCGCCGGTTCTCGGCGACGATCTTCGCTTTGTCGAAGGTTGTGGGACGCGGGCGGGCCATGATGCCGGCGATGTAGGAGAGTAAAACGGCGAAGGAAAGGCGGGCTTATATCAATCCGGCCCTTTCCAGCCCCGCATCGACCGCGGCACGGCTCGCTTCGCCGGGCCACGTCATCGGCAATCGCAGGGCGGTGGGGAAATCGGGCCGCACGCGCGCGACCGCGTATTTCACCGGCCCGGGTGACGCATCGGTGAACAGTGCGACGTGGAGCGCGAACAGGCGATCCTGATAGTCGAGCGCCCCGGCATAATCGCCAGCCGCGCAGGCCGCCTGGAATTCAGCGCAGAGGCGCGGAGCGACGTTGGCCGTGACCGAGATGCAACCCACCCCGCCCGTCGCGTTGAACGCCAGAGCCATGTCGTCATTCCCCGACAACTGGCAGAAACCCGCACCCGCCGCCTCGCGCTGCGCCGAGACGCGCTGGATGGTGCCGGTCGCATCCTTAATGCCGACGATCTGGGGAAAGGCGTGTGCCAGGCGCCCGATCGTCTCGACCGCCATGTCGGTCACCGTGCGGCCGGGGACATTGTAGAGCATGATCGGCAGGTCACAGCTCGCCACTACCGCCTCGAAATGCCGGAAGATGCCGTCTTGGTTCGGGCGGTTGTAATAAGGCGGCACCATCAGCGCGGCGTCGACCCCGGCCTCCTTGGCGGCGCGAACATTGGCGCAGGCAACGCGCGTGTCGTTCGATCCGGCTCCGGCAATGACGGGCACCCTGCCCCTCGCCTGATCGACGCAGACGCCCACGACGCGGAAATGCTCCTCGAACGTCATCGTCGCGGCTTCGCCGGTGGTGCCGCAGGGAACCAGCGCGTTCGATCCTTCGGCGATCTGCCATTCGACGAAATCGCGATACGCATTCTCGTCGAACGCTCCGTCATCGCCGAATGGCGTGACGAGCGCGGGGATCGATCCTGAAAACATGTGCCAATCCTGCAACGGCGCGTATAAAAAGTAGCGCGATTCACTTAATTTCTAACAAGACAGATAGGGCGGCGTGACATATCCTGTCCATATGTTGGCGTCGTTGATCAAAGCGGGTGTGCTCGTGGCGGGCGTTTCGGGGCTCGTCGCCGGCAGTGGTGTGGGGCAGGAACAGCTCGGTTGGGGTCGAGCGGTTCAGGCGCTTGGGGGTGACCAGACGACGAACACCGCTCTCTCCTCCGCGATCGCGGAGTGGAAATCGCTCCAGCAATCACCCAATTCGCCGTTCGAGAGCTACGCGCGCTTCCTTATCGCACATCCCGGCTGGCCGAGCGAACTGAGCCTGCGGCGCAATGCCGAGCGAGCGATGGATTCGGGCAGCTGGTCGCCATCGACCGCCGTGTCGTTCTTTCGCCGCTTCCCCCCTCTGTCGAGCACCGCGAAGGCGCGGTTCGCGGTAGCGCTGCAATCGACCGGCGCGCGCGACGAGGCGTTTCTCGCAGCGCATGCCGCATGGGTATCGGGAAATCTTCCGGCCGCCGACGAAAGCGCGATGCTGGGCGCTTTCGCGTCGGAGTTCTCGCCGGCCGATCAGGATGCGCGGATGGACATGCTGCTGTGGCAGAACGCGACAGCAGCGGCGCAGCGGCAGATCGCCTATGTCAGCCCCGCAAAGCGCGCGCTGTTCGAGGCACGTCTCGCCTTCCGCACCAAGGCACCTGATGCGGAGGATCGCTTCGCCGCCACACAGACGTTCGGGTCGAGCGATGCCGGCTACGTCGCCGACCGCGCGGTATATCTGCGCAACAGCGGCGATGCGAACGGCGTACGCGCCTGGCTTGCGCGGCCACATTCTTTTGCCACGCCGCCAGCCGATGCCGATGCGTGGTTCGAAATCCTGCTGACGAATGCGCGGGGCGCTGCGGCCGACGCACAATATTCGACCGCTTTCGCGATCGCCCGGCAGCTCGATGACGCCTATCCCGCCGGCACCGACGTCAGCGAGCGGCCTTATGCTGAGCGAGACGACTATACGAGCCTCGCCTGGCTCGCCGGGCAGACCGCGTTGAAGCAGCTTGGGCGACCTGGCGACGCGAGCACCATGTTCTTGCGCTACGCCAGCGCGTCGAAAACACCGACTACTCAGTCCAAGGGGTTTTACTGGGCGGGGCGTGCGGCGGAGCAATCCGGGCGGCGAGAGGAAGCCAACGGCTATTTCACACGTGCATCGGGCTTCCGCGATTTGTTCTACGGCCAGCTCGCCGCCGAGCGACTTGGGCAGCCGCTGACTGCGCCGGGCGATCCGGTGATGCGTCCGGTCGATGTTTCGGTGCGAACCGGTTTCTACAATCGCGAGACGGTGCGGGCGGCGCAATATCTCGGCACGGTGGGGGATTGGGAGGACCAGACCGCTTTTGTCCGCCAGATCGCCGTCGATGCCAAGACCGACAGCGACCATGTCCTTGCGACTGAATTGTCGCGCAGTCTCGGCCGGCCCGATCTTGGCGTGATGGTCGGGCGCAGTGCGCTGCAAAACGGGCTCAGCGACTATTCGACGGTCGGCTATCCCACTGTGCGCATCCCCGCGTCGGCGAACGATAGCTGGACGATGGTGCATGCCATCTCGCGTCAGGAGAGCCAGTTCGATCGCGGCGCGGTAAGCCATGCCGGCGCTCGCGGGCTGATGCAGCTGATGCCCGGGACGGCGCGCGAGACCTCGACCAAGCTCGGCATGAGTTACAATGCCGGGTCGCTGACCACCGACACCGATTACAACGTGATGCTCGGCGCGGCGTATTTCCAGCGCATCTACAACCTCTACGGCAGCTATCCGTTGGCGGTCGCGGCGTACAATGCCGGGCCGGGTAACGTGAACAAGTGGCTGGCCGCCAACGGTGATCCGCGGCAAGGCGCCGATATCGTCGATTGGATCGAGGCGATCCCGATCTACGAGACCAAGAATTACGTTCAGCGCGTGCTGGAGAATGCCGTGGTGTACGACCTGATGAACCCGCAGCATTCGCGCTCGACCGGTACGGCGCGGCTGAGCTGGTATCTCGGCAAGGGCCGGCCGGGCTGATGCTCGGTCACATGGATCGTCCCAACTACATCACCCCGGCAGGTTACGCCGCGCTGCGCGTCGAATATGATGCGCTGCTTGGCGATGAGCGGCCCAAGCTGGTCGAAGTGATATCCTGGGCGGCGGGCAATGGCGACCGCTCTGAGAATGGCGATTACATCTATGGCCGCAAGCGGCTGCGCGAGATCGACCGGCGGCTCGGCTGGCTTGCCAAGCGAATGAAGGCGGCGAAGATCATCGATCCCGCCGCGCAGTCGGATCGCGCCCGCGTGTGGTTCGGCGCGACCGTCACGGTAATCGATGACGACGACAACGAGCGTGTGTTTACGTTGGTCGGCGACGACGAGACAGAAGCGGGCGCCGGCAGAATCGGGTGGCACGCGCCGATCGCCCATGCATTACGGGGCAGCGCCGTAGGTGACGTGCGGAGGGTTGCGCTTCCGGCCGGGACGCGCGACTACGAGGTGATGGCGATCCGCTATCCGCCTCCTGCCGCATAGGCCGGATGAATCCGGAGTTTTCAACGTTTGAGCGACGAGACGCCTACCCGCAACATTGCGCTTTTGATCGATGCCGACAATGCGTCGTGGCATACGCTCGACCCCGTCCTCACGGTGCTGGCTGAACTCGGCACGGTGAACATCCGCCGCGTATACGGCAACTGGTCGAAGCCCGCGCTGAAGGGCTGGAAAGACATGACGGTCAAGCACGGCATCGAGCCGCAGCAGCAGTTCGACCTGACCAAGGGCAAGAACGCGACCGACATGAAGATGACGATCGACGCGATGGACCTGCTGTTCCGCGGGCGCGTGCAGGGATTCGGGATCATGTCGTCGGATAGCGATTTCATGCCGCTGGCGATGCGCATCCGGCAGGATGGCATCCCGGTTTACGGATTCGGCGACGCCAAGACTCCGGAAGGTTTCAAGCAGGCGTGCACGCGCTTCATCGATGTCGGCGCGCTCAAGGCCGAAGTGGCGATTCCGCCGCAGATCGAGGTGCCCCTATCTGCGTCGATTCCGGGCAGCGCGAAAACGGGAGCTTCGCAGGCCAAGGCTCGTGCCGTCGACGCCGAGATGCTCAACCTGCTGATCGACGCCTACAACGCCGCGAAACGCGATGAGCGCGGCTATGTCGCGCTGACGGAGATCGGCCAGCGCGCGGGGAACCGATCAAGTTTCGACGCACGCAACTATGGGTTCAACCACTTGTCCGACCTGATCGCGGCCGTCCCCAATTTCCAGACCGAGACGCGCGAAGGCGGACGCATGTTCGTCAAGCGGCTACGCTAGGAGTTGTCATGAAAACGTTCGTTTCATTGTTCGCGTTGCTAGCCGTCGCCGCGTCCGCTCCTCCCGCGAATAAAACCGATCCGGCACGTCTGGCGGATACGGTGAAGGTCCTGTCGTCGGACGCATTCGAAGGTCGCTCGCCGGGGACACCGGGCGAAACCAAGACGATCGATTGGCTCGTCGCCCAGTTCAAGGCGATGGGCCTGTCGCCGGGCGGCCCGGGTGGTTCCTGGATCCAACCCGTCCCGTTGATCCACACCCGCATCGATCAGGCCGGCACCGTCACGCTGAAGGATGCGAACGGTAAGATGATCCCGCTGCCGCAGGGCTCGGCGATCAATCTCACGACCGTGCGTCCGGTCGCGCACATCGCGATCGCCGACGCTCCAATGGTTTTCGTCGGCTACGGCGTCAGCGCGCCCGAGGCGAAGTGGGACGACTTCAAAGGCGTCGACCTGCACGGCAAGGTCGCGGTGTTCCTGGTCAACGACCCGGATTTCTCGGCCAAAGCCGGAGACGACGCGGCCGGCCGGTTCGGTGGGCGACGCATGACCTATTACGGTCGCTGGACGTACAAGTTCGAGGAAGCGGCGCGACGCGGCGCGGTTGCGGCGTTGATCGTGCACGATACAGACGGGGCCGGCTATGGCTGGAGCACCGTATCGGCATCGAACGGCGAGAATTACGACATCGTCCGCGCCGCCGACGATCCCCGCGTCCCGCTGCAAGGATGGATCGAGCACGACACCGCCAGCCACCTATTCGCCGCCGCGGGACTCGATCTCGACGGGCTGCGCGTCAAGGCGCGCTCATCGGCATTCCACCCCGTACCGATGCCACTGCGGCTATCAACCAATCTCGACGTCAGCGTCGAACAGGTGAAGAGCGCGAATGTCGTCGCGACGATCCCTGGTTCCAAGCGTCCCGAAGAGACGGTGATGTTCGGCGCGCATTGGGATGCGTACGGCAAAGGGCCGCCCGACGCGTCAGGCCAGACGATCCGGCGCGGTGCCAATGATGACGGCCTCGGCGTGGCCGCCGTTCTCGAGCTGGCGCGCGAGTTCAAGGCCGGTCCCCGCCCCGATCGCACGCTGGTCTTCACGTTATGGACCGGCGAGGAGCGCGGGCTGCTTGGATCGGAATATTACGCCACCCATCCGCTGTTCCCACTTGCCAAGACCGCTGCAAACCTCACGCTCGACATCTTGCAGACGGCGGGTCCCGCAAAAGATGTGATTCTCGTCGGCGCGGGCAATTCAAGCCTCGACGCCAATCTTGCCGCAGCGGCCCGCGTACAGGGGCGCACGATCACTCCCGAGACGTTTTCCGAGCGCGGCTTGTTCTACCGCGCCGATCATTTCTCCGTCGTGCGAAAAGGCGTGCCATCGCTTCTGCTGATGGCACTCGGCGGCGCGCCCGATTTGGCAAAGGGCGGCAAACAGGCCGGGCAAGTCTGGCTGGACGCTTACATGGCTTGTTATCACAAGACCTGCGATGCCTACGATGCTTCGTGGGACCTGCGCGGCGCTGCGCAGGATGTCGATTTGTTCTATGCGATGGGCAGCGATCTGGCCAAGACTGGTGTTTGGCCGACGTGGAGCCAGGGCTCCGAGTTCACGGCGATTCGGACTCGGTCGGCGGCGGAACGGCGCTAGCGCCAAACGGCGCGGCGATTCGTGGGCATCGCACCGTCCGATATTCGCAACGCCTCGCGCCCAACGCCCTCCCCAGCGCGGTGGATGGTGGCGCCACCGCCTCGTCGCGCCACGGGAAGTTGGTATGACGCGGGCGGGGTTCGCTGACAGGACTCCGCGTGAAGCGGGAGCGGGGAAATGGAAACGACGCAAAGGCTGCTGATCAGCGGCCGGGTTCAGCAGGTCGGGTATCGCGATTTCGCGGTGCGCAGTGCTCGTGCGCTTGGGCTTACGGGGTGGGTACGCAATCTTCGTGACGGCCGCGTCGAAATCGTAGCACAGGGCGAGGAGGCGGCGTTAACCGATCTGGTCGAGGCGTGCCGCCATGGCCCTCGCCTGGCCGATGTGGCGCATATCGAGGCGCAACAGGCAGAAGAAAAGGCTGTGAAGGGCTTTACGAAGCGTTTTACGGTTTAGCCTCGCGGCTTTTCGAACCGTAGCGCATATTGGTCGGTATGGCCCTGCACGCGTTTGTCGGAAACCGGCAGTGTATGATCGTCGGACGTCCGGTGGAGGAAATCGCCCTGGGCAACGAGTGTGAAGCCTGCGGCGGTGACTTCGCGAATCACCTGCGCCTTGGGAATGCGGTGGAGCCTGGCGATCCCGTTTGAATCGAGCCCCGGCGCAGCGTCATGATCCAGAATGAAGAATATGCCGCCAGGCTTCAGCGCGGCGAATACCTTGCGATCGAACGCTAGCGTATCGACCACGCCGTACTTGGCGATCTTGAGGTCGTGATAATTCTGCGTGACCCAGGCCAGGTCGAGCGGCTTGGGAAAATGTACAGCACCGAACACGTCCTCGCCAGCCGACGCATTGGTATAGCGACCGGCCGAGAGCGCCGCGGCCAGCGACGTCGCATTGCCCCAACCCTTATTGTCCAAGCCATAAACATGTCCGGTCGGGCCGACCACGTCGCTCAGCATCCGCGTAAAATATCCGTC
>JBDSKT010000081.1:0-9245 GCA_039916765.1 Sphingomonas sp. | reverse complement strand
GTGGAACTCGGCGAAGATGCTCTCGACACGGTCCCGCACGATGGATCAGCGATCGATCTGGGCGAGGTGGCCGCCGAGACGATGGCGCTGGCCCTCGACCCCTATCCGCGGGCGCCGGGTGCCGCCGAAATACTGCGCCGCTTCGGCGTGATCAGTGAGGAGGAAGCAGCGCCGTTGAGTGCGCTCGCCGGGCTGAGGGACATGCTGGGCAACGGCTAGTCCGCATCGGGACCAAGCGCGGGATCGATGTCGCGCGGCCGCACGAATAATGTCAGGGCTGCGCCCTTTGCGGCGACATCCGCCCAGCGGTCCACCGCGAAGGTGAGTTGCGCGGTGCTTGCGGTCGGAAATTTCTCCTCCATCGCGTCGCGGAGCGTGCCGCGATCCGTATCGGCGGCGAATAGCAGGGCAAGATCCTCCAGACCGGGGTTATGCCCGACGAGCAGCGCGGTCGCCGCGCCATCGGGAAAGTCGTGCACCAGATCGAGCAACGTCGCTGCCGAGGCAAGATAAACGCGCCGGTCCGCGACCCGAGCGAGCGCCCCATAGCCACGCTCGACCTCGGCGAGCGTTTCGACGACGCGTAAAGCGGGCGAGGCGACGACATGATCGAACGTCAGCCCGAGCGTCTTCCAGTGCCGCCCGACCGCCGCCGCGGCACGCTTACCCTTGGCGTTCAGCGAGCGGTCGAAATCGCGCACGGCCGGGTCGTCCCAGCCCGACTTGGCATGGCGGAGCAGCGTCAGCGTCTTCATGCCGGCGTGATCACAAGCGGGCGTCTCCGTCAGGCATTCTCGCGCGCCTCATGCCCCAGCTTGGTAACCGAGGGAAGATGCGCGACGCGCGACACCGCCTCCTCAAGCGACACGCGTGCGACCGGTACGCCCGGCGGGAAGGCGGTGAGAAGCCGGGACGGCATGGCGGCGGAGAGCAGGACAAAGATGCCGCGATCATCGGCGCGGCGGATCAGGCGGCCAAACGCCTGCGCCAGCCGCGCGCGAACGAGACGATCGTCATATTCCGCCCCGCCGCCCGCCAGTCGCCGCGCGGCATGGAGCACGGTCGGCTTGGGCCATGGCACGCCTTCCATCACCACCAGACGCAGGGACTCGCCCGGCACATCGACACCGTCGCGCAGCGCATCCGTGCCGAGCAGCGACGCGCGCGGATCGTCGCGGAAGATATCGACCAACGTCCCGGTATCGATCGGATCGACGTGCTGCGCGTGGAGCGGCAGGCCTTCGCGCGCGAGGCGGTCGGCGATCCGCGCGTGCACGCCGCGCAGCCGTCGGATCGCGGTGAACATCCCCAGCATGCCGCCGCCCGACGCGACGCCGAGCCGCGCATAGGCGTTGGCGAGCGCGCCCATGTCGCCGCGCTTGACGTCGGTGACGATCAATACCTCGGCTTGGGTAGCGTAATCGAAGGGACTCACCGCCTCGAAACGGCTGGCGCCGCGTAGCAGGTGCGGCGTACCGGTGCGCGCTTCGGCGACCGACCAGTCGCCGCCACCGCGCAACGTTGCCGAGGTGATCAGCGCGCCGTGCGCAGGCTTGAGCACTGTCTCTGCAAAGGGTTTTGACGGATCGAGCCAGTGACGGTGGAGCCCGATATCATATTCGCGCCCCTCGACCCGATCGACCGCGAGCCAATCGACGAAATCGGGCGTCGCCGGGCCGCCGACGCGAGCGAGGAGCGCCAGCCACGCCGCCACCGTCTCAGCGCGCCAGCCGAGCGAGGCGATCGCCCCCTCGATCCGCGCGCGCGCCGCACCGTCCATCCAGTCGGGCCCATCGGTCAGCACCGCTTCGAGGCGCCGGCCAAGCGTGACGAGCGGGCGGAGCAGTTGATCGAGCGCTTGCGCAGCGCCTGCTGCCGCCTCGACCAACGCGGCATCGGGTTTGGCGAGTTCGGTCTCGAGGCCGTAGCCGGCATCGCCCCCGCCCTTGCCGTCGTCGGCTCGCGCGAAGACCAATCCGCGTACCGCCGCGAGTAACGTCTCGATCGGCCCGAACGACTGGCCCTCGCCGACCCGCTGCAACCATCCGTCGCTCGCCAACGCCCCCGCCGCCTTGACCGCGTCGGCGATCGCCGCGCCCCCTGCCTCGTCGTAACTCGCCACGTCAGACAGCCGCGCCGCGAGCCCGCGCCGCCGCCCCCGTCCGCCCGATTCGGGACCGACCACCCAGCGCCGCAGCTCGATCGTCTCGGCGCCGGTCAGGCGGCAAGAGAACATCGCGTCGGCGGCGTCGAACAGATGGTGCCCTTCGTCGAATACGTAGCGGGTTGGCCGCGCCGCCAACTCGCGGCCGCGCGCGGCGTTGACCATCACCAGCGCGTGGTTGGCGATGACGATCTCCGCCTCGGCGCTGGCGCGCGCGGCGCGCTCGATGAAGCATTTGCGATAGTGTGGACAGCCCGCATAAACGCATTCGCCGCGCCGGTCGGTCAACGCGGTCGAGCCGTTGCGGCGGAACAGCGTGGGCAGCCAGCCGGGCAGGTCGCCGCCGATCATGTCGCCATCCGCGCTGTACGCCGCCCAGCGCGCGACGAGCTGCGCGAGGATGGCGGCGCGCCCGGCGAACCCGCCTTGCAGCGCGTCCTCGAGGTTGAGCAGACATAGGTAGTTCTCGCGCCCCTTGCGGGTCACGACCTTGGCGCGGCGTTCGGTGGCATCGGGGAAGAGCCGCGCGGTCTCGTGCCCCAATTGCCGCTGGAGTGCCTTGGTGAAGGTCGATACCCAAACCGCTCCGCCCGCCTCCTCCGCCCAGAGCGAGGCCGGGGCGAGATAGCCGAGCGTCTTGCCGATCCCGGTTCCCGCTTCGGCCAGCACGACATTAGGCGAATCGCGCATCATGCGCGGATCGAACGCCTCGATCGCCGCCTCGGCATAAGCGCGCTGGCCCGGACGTTGCTCTGCGCCGCCACCGACGAGCCGGGCGAGCCGATCGCGCGTCCGCGCGGAATCCAGCGACAGGGCACGCGGCGCGGGGCGGGGTGCGGTCTCATCCCATTCGGGGAGCTTGGAGAACAGCCAGCGCTCGGCGGTGCCAGGCTTGGCGATCCGCTCGGCCAGCGGCGGCGCCCACGGCCAGCGCAGCCGAAACAACGACCGTGCCGCGGTCCATGCTCCCTCGCGCTCGGGCCAGTCTCCGGCGGTGACGGCGAGCATCGCGTCGGCGGCGCGGCGAAGGAAAGGCGCCACATCGGCGTCGTTCGCCGGTGGATCGAGGTCGATCGCGCGCGCGATGCCCTGCGGGGTCGGAACGGCAAAACGCGCCGGGAACAGGAAGGCGAACAGCTCGAGCAGATCGAGCCCGGACAGTTCGGCATAGCCTAGCCGCTGTCCGATCAGCGGCGCACCGAGCAGGATCACCGGCGTGTCGGCGGCAATACGGATCGCCTCGCCACGTCCGACCTGCCGCGTTTCCTCGGCGGTGGCGATCCAGATGCCACCATGGCTCGCATGCAGTGCGGGATAGGGGCTTGTCGGCATTGGTCGGGTCTAGGCTGCGGGAACGAAATGGCAACAGCCGCGACGAGGTTTTCCTCGCTCTCAAGCCGCGCTAGGGCACACCGGCAATGACCGACGATCTCCGCACCGCCGCCCTCGATTCCAAGGCCTGGCCTTATGAGGAAGCGCGCAAGCTGCTCAAGCGTTATCCCCAGGGCAAGAAGGGTGGCCCCATCTTGTTCGAGACCGGCTACGGCCCCTCGGGCCTGCCGCATATCGGCACCTTCAATGAGGTGCTGCGCACGACAATGGTGCGAAACGCTTTCCACGCGCTCAGCGATACACCGACGCGGCTGATCGCCTTTTCAGACGATATGGACGGTCTGCGCAAGGTACCGGACAACGTGCCGAACCGCGCGATGCTGACGGAGCACCTGGGCAAGCCGCTGTCGCGCATCCCCGATCCATTCGGCACGCACGAGAGCTTCGCCGCGCACAACAACGCCACGCTCCAGGCGTTCCTCGATCAATATGGCTTCGACTATGAGTTCGCCTCGTCGAGCGATTACTACGCCTCGGGCCGGTTCGACGAGAAGCTGCGTGACGTACTGCGCAACTATGATGCGATCATGGCCATCATGTTGCCGACGCTGCGCGGCGAACGCCAGGCGAGCTATTCCCCCATTCTGCCGATCAGCCCTAAGTCCGGCATCGTGCTGCAAGTGCCGGTCGAGGTGGTGGACGCCGACGCGGGGGTGATCGCGTTTGTCGATGAAAGCGAACGGATAGAGCAGTCGATCCTCGGTGGCAAGGCCAAGCTGCAGTGGAAGCCGGATTGGGGCATGCGCTGGGCCGCGCTGGGTGTCGATTACGAGATGCACGGCAAGGATTTGATCGATTCGGCGCAGCTCGGCGGACGGATCGCGCAGGTACTCGGTGGTCGCAAACCCGAGGGTTTGATCTACGAGCTGTTCCTCGATGAAAAGGGCGAGAAGATCTCCAAGTCGAAGGGCAACGGGCTCAGCCTCGAGCAATGGCTGACGTACGGACCGGACGAATCGGTCGCCTTTTACGCGTACCGCGAACCCAAAAAAGCGAAGTCGCTCCACATGGGCGTCATCCCGCGCGCGGTGGATGAATATTGGCAGTTTCGCGCGGCGTATCCGGGCCAGGAGCTCAAGGAGAAGCTCGGCAACCCGGTGCACCACATCCATGACGGCGCGCCGCCCACCGACACGTTGCCGGTGACGTTCGGTCTGCTGCTCAACCTGGTCGGGGTGATGGGCGATGCGACCAAGCAGCAGGTGTGGGGCTATCTCGGCAATTACGTGACGGACGCGACCCCCGAACGCTATCCCGAGCTTGACCGGCTGATCGACTTCGCGCTGGCCTATGGCCGCGATTTTGTCGCGCCGACCTTGACGCGGCGCAAGCCGGAAGGTGGCGAAGTTGCCGCGCTCGAGCAGCTCGATGCCGCCCTGTCCGGGTTGCCGGCAGGTGTGGGGGCGGAGGAAATTCAGAACCTGGTCTACGAGATCGGCAAGGCTGGCGGGTTCGGAAGTTTGCGCGACTGGTTCAAGGCGCTGTACGAAACCTTGCTCGGATCGAGCCAGGGGCCGCGAATGGGCAGTTTCATCGCGCTTTATGGCATCGCCAACACGCGGAAGTTGATCGCCGACGCGCTGGATCGACACGACTGACCAGAACATTTAAAGAACATTGCACTCGATTCGAAAGATGGAAATTGCGATGTTCGAAGGCGCCAAGATCGGTCACCGGTTCTTCTTCGCGATCGTGCCGCCGATCCTGCTCGCGCGGCAGATCGCCAATGCCGCCTTGTGGTTCGCCGATGGCGGGACGCCGGTACGCGCCGAACGGTTGCATATCACGCTGTTCATCCTGGACGATTTCGTGATCGTGCCGAAGCGACTGATCGAGACGCTGCGCGCGGTCGGCGGCCGGATCGCCGCGGCGCCGATCCCGGTCGAACTCGACTTGGTCGGCGGTGGCGCGGCGTCGATCGCGCTTAGGCCGCGCAGGGTCGCGACCGCGCTGCACGACCTGCACCGGCAGATCGCCACGGCGGCGGCGAGCGAGGGAGTGGACGGGCGCGAGGATTACGCGTTCCGGCCGCATCTCACCTTGGGCTACCGTCACGGCGCGCCGTTCAGCGAGCGAGTCGCGCCGGTCGGCTGGACCGCCGACCGGTTGCTGTTGATCCACAGCCATCTCGGCCGCACCCGGCACGAGGTGGTCGGCGAGTGGGCGCTCGACGGCGGTGCGCAAGGGAGCCTGTTTTGATTGGCGCGGCGCGCGGCGGCGGATAGGGTCGGGCATGTCCCGTCCGCATCCCCGCGCCTCGACCCTGCGGCGCTTCCTGACCAGCGAGGCGGCCGGCGGCATCGTCCTGATAGCGGCCGCCGGGCTGGCACTGATCGCGGCCAACTCGTCGCTTGGCAAAGCTTATTTCCACTTCCTCCACCTCGCAACCGGCCCGACGCTGGCCCCCGCGCTTGGGCCGATGACGGTGCATTTGTGGATCAACGATGCGCTGATGGCGCTGTTCTTCCTGCTCGTCGGGCTGGAGATCAAGCGCGAGATGGTCGATGGCGAGCTTGCCCGGCCCGCCGACCGGCGCCTGCCGGTCGTCGCCGCGATTGCGGGGATGGCGGTGCCGGCGTTGATCTATCTCGCCGCCACCGCGGGCGACCCCGCGTTGCGGCGCGGCTGGGCGATCCCGGCGGCGACCGACATCGCCTTTGCCGTCGGCGTGCTCGCCCTGCTCGGCAAGCGCGTGCCGACGTCGCTCAAACTGTTCCTGACCACGGTCGCGATCGTCGACGACATGGGCGCGGTGGCGATCATCGCCGTCGTTTATTCGAAGGGGATCGATTGGGGCGCACTCCTCGCGGCGAGCGGCGTTCTCGCGCTGATGTGGGCGCTGGGGCGACGCGGCGTCCGCGCGTTATGGCCTTATCTGCTGTGCGCCGTCCTGCTGTGGGTGCTCGTGTTGCGCTCGGGCGTGCATGCGACCGTCGCGGGAGTGCTCGCGGCGATGTTCGTTCCCGTCAAACGCTCGCCGGGCGCCCCCGATGCGGAAGATTCGCCGCTCCACCGGCTCGAACACGCGCTGAGCCCATGGGTCGCCTTTGCCGTCGTCCCGTTGTTCGGCTTCGCCAATGCGGGGGTATCATTCGGCGGCCTGGGGGCGCGCGCGCTGGCCGAGCCGCTGGTCATCGCCGTCGCCGCCGGGCTGTTCGTCGGCAAGCAGGCGGGGATGCTCGGCGCGATCGTGCTGGCCGACCGGCTCGGTATCGCGCCGCGACCCAGAGGGGCCAGTTGGACGCAATTGTACGGCGTGCTGCTGCTCGCGGGGATCGGCTTCACCATGAGCCTGTTCATCGGCGGCCTGGCATTCGAGGATGCGGGGCTGATCGATCTGGTCAAGGTCGGCGTGCTGATCGGCTCGATCGCTTCGGGGATGGCGGGCTATGCCACGCTGCGCTGGATCGCCCGCCCGCCGAACCGCGCCTGACACCGCCGCGCCGTCTTCGACGGCATCGCGATCGCGCCGCGCGCCCGTTTCGTGAACGACGCCGTCGCAGCGGGCTTGGGAAGCGCGTCACACGCTGCTATCCCTGCCCGCGATGCCCCATCTCTATCTCGTCGACGGCTCCGGCTATATCTTCCGCGCCTATCACCGCCTGCCGCCGCTCACCAACGTGCACGGCGAGCCGGTGGGCGCGGTATATGGCTATACCGCGATGCTATGGAAGCTCGCGGACGAGGTCCATGCCGCCGACGGGCCGACGCACATGGCGGTGGTGCTCGACAAGGGCAGCCATACCTTCCGCAACGAATTGTACGACCAGTACAAGGCGCACCGCCCGCCGCCGCCCGAGGACCTGATCCCGCAATTCCCGATGATCCGCGACGCCACCCGCGCCTTCTCGCTACCGTGCATCGAAGAAGCCGGACTCGAGGCGGACGATCTGATCGCGAGCTATGCCAAGGCGGCGCTGGCGCAAGGGTGGACGGTGACGATTGTCAGTTCCGACAAGGACCTGATGCAGCTGATCGAGCCGGGGCTCGACATGTACGACACGATGAACAACCGGCGGCTGAATGCCGAACATGTCGTCGAGAAGTTCGGCGTCGCGCCGGACAAATTGGGCGACGTGCTCGCGCTGATGGGCGACAGCGTCGACAACGTGCCGGGCGTTACCGGGGTGGGGCCGAAGACCGCCGCCAAGTTGATCCAGGAGCATGGCAATCTCGAAGGCGTGCTTGCGGCGGCGCCAGCGATGAAGCCGGGCAAGCTGCGCGACAATCTAATCGAGCAGGCCGAGATGGCGCGGCTTTCGCGCGTGCTGGTGACGCTCAAGGACGATGCCGGTTTGCCCGACCCGCTCGAGGATCTCGAGCTCAAGGGCATTCCTGACGCGCCGCTTCGCGCGTTCCTGGAGCATCACGGCTTCAAATCCATGCTCGCCAAGCTCTCCGCCGTCGCCGACGCGCCGGTCGCGACACCCACGCCCGGCTTGATCGGGGTGGCGCAGGACGATGACCCGCCCTGCGCGCACGACGATTACGAGACGGTGGTCGAGGAGGCCGCGCTGGACCGCTGGATCGCGATCGCCCGCCACCAGGGCTGGGTCGCGATCGACACCGAGACGACGGGCGTCGATGCGACTCGCGCCGAGCTGGTCGGGGTGAGCATGGCGCTGCACCCCAACCTCGCCTGCTACGTGCCGCTGGCGCATGGCGGCACCGACATGTTCGCAGAAAAACCCGTCCAGCTCGACCGCGACTTGGCGCTGGCGAAACTGAAGCCGCTGTTCGAGGATCCGGCGGTGCTCAAGATCGGGCACAACCTCAAATATGATCTGATCATACTCGGCCGGCTCGGCGTCGATGTCACACCGTATGACGACACGATCCTGATGAGCTTCGATCTCGACGCGGGGCTGCACGGCCACGGCATGGACGAACTCGCCGCGACGCATCTGTCGCACAGCTGCATCGCGTACAAGGACGTGGTCGGCACCGGCAAGAAGCAGCTCGGGTTCGCCGAGATCGATCTCAAGGCGGCAACTCGCTACGCCGCCGAGGATGCCGATGTGACGCTGCGGCTGTGGCGCCGCTTCAAGCCGCGTTTGCCGGCGGAAGGCGCGACGCGAGTGTACGAGATGGTCGATCGGCCGCTGCCCGCCGTCATCGCGCAGATGGAGCGCCACGGCATCAAGGTCGATGCCGCCAAGCTCGCGCAACTCTCGACCGATTTCGCGCACCAGATCGCCGCGCTGGAGGACGAGATCCACGCCATCGCCGGGTTCAAGTTCTCCATCGGCAGCCCCAAGCAATTGGGCGACGTCTTGTTCGACAAGATGGGCATCAAGGGCGGGCGCAAGGGCAAGTCGGGCGTCTATTCGACCGACGTCAACGAGCTCGAGCGGATCGCGGCGGACAAGGATTCACCCGGTCGAGAGATGGTCGCCAAGGTGCTCGACTGGCGTCAGCTGTCGAAGCTCAAATCGACCTATACCGATGCGCTCCAGGCGCAGATCAACCCCGCGACGGGCCGCGTCCATACCTCGTACAGCCTGACCGGCGCGCAGACCGGGCGGCTCTCCTCGACCGACCCCAACCTCCAGAACATCCCGATCCGGACCGAGACCGGCCGCCAGATCCGCGATGCGTTCGTGGCCGAGCCGGGCAACGTCATCCTCGCCGCCGACTATTCGCAGATCGAGCTTCGCCTCGCCGCGCACATGGCCGACGTGCCGCAGCT
>JBDSKT010000080.1:0-11597 GCA_039916765.1 Sphingomonas sp. | reverse complement strand
CGCGTGTCGCCGATGCTATCGATATGCACGAATCGACCGTCAGTCGGGTCACGAGCAACAAATATATGAGCTGCGCGCGCGGCACGTTCGAACTGAAATATTTCTTCACCTCGGGCATCCAGTCGTCAGAGGGCGGCGACGCCGTCTCCGCCGAGGCGGTCAAATCGGCGATACGCGCGCTGATCGCGGCCGAGGGAACCAACATCCTATCCGACGATACGCTGGTCGAGTTGCTCAATGCCAAAGGCTTCGGCATCGCCCGGCGCACCGTCGCCAAATATCGCGACGCGATCGGTATTGGCAGCTCCGTGCAGCGCCGCCGCGCGCGGGTGCTGGAAGGTGCCTGACCCGGCCCGAGGCCGCTCTGGGCTAGCGCGACGTCAATGCAACATCGCGCGGCGAAATGCATTGCTCGCCTCCGCCGTACGGCCAGCGCGCCAATAAGCTGACGCCAATTCGATCGTTGCTCCTCCATCACCAGGCGCAACGCGGCTAGCGGCCTCGACTGATCGCATCGCGACGGCCGAGTCGTGCGTGGGTGAAGCTGCCACCGGCGTCGCGAGTGTCGCCAGGGCAAGCAAGCCTAGTGCGGTTTTAGCGATCATGACCAATCCCCGTATTGTCTGTTACAGAATGATGACACATATGCGGCATTTCTGTGAAGAGAAAATTTCAGTTTTATGACATTTTGGGGAGTTAACTCTCGTCGGGCGAGGATCGACATCGTTCTGCTCACGAGAAACCGCACGCCGCGACCTCGGACTGGCTCGGGATGCAGCTTAAGCGGTAAAGCGCTTGAGCGTGCGGTTAGTTGATTTCCAAGCCGACTTGGCGAGCTGGCAGCCGTGCGGGGCGTCAGGCGTAATCGAGCTTGGGGTACCAATCTGGCTCGCGGCCGACCGGGGTCGTGTCGAGCACGTTCCACAATACCGTCATGTCAGGCGCGCCCCGCGGGTCCTGACCGGGATCCTCGGTACCGCCTAGCTGATCACTCCAGAAATGGCGGATCGTGCCATCCGCATCTTTGGTGAAGACGTCGTATGCCGGGTAGTCACCATCGTCCTGCCAGGCATGATGATCGCGGCCGAATTCGCCATCTTTGTCATGATAGAGCGGCAGGTCGCGCCAGCCGCGCTCCTTGGCGAAGGCCTGCATCCGCGACACAGGCGACCGCGCGATCACCGCCAAGCCGATCTTTTGCCGAATATCGGCGGCGTTCCCCGCAAGGTTGCCGAGGAAAGCAGTGCACATCGGGCAGGGCCGCGCGCGTTCCGGGCCGAACATCCAGCAATAGGTGACGAGCGTATCGTGATCCTCGAACAGGTCGGCGAGGATCACCGCCCCGTTGGGTCCTTCAAAGCGATAGTCCTTCGAAACCACCGGCGCTTCGGGAAGCGCCCGGCGGTGCGCCGCGACTCGTTCGATCTGGCGGCGTAATTCGATTTCCTCGGCGATCAGCGCCACGCTCGCCTTGCGATAGACATCGCCTTCGCCCGGATAGACGCGGTGCGCCTTAGCTGCCAATTGCTGGGCGGGAACAAGGTCGGTCATCGTCGCGCTCCTCGAATCGTTACTCAATCGTCCTCGTCTTCATAGCCTACCAGCGCCAGAGCGCGCGCCTTGATCTGATGCGTCATGCACCAATGGAGCAATGCATCCTCGCGGCCATGCGTGATCCACACTTCCTTGGGAGCGATCTCGATCAGGGTGTCGGTTAACTCGCCCCAATCGGCATGGTCACTCAGGATCAACGGCAATTCCACCAGCTTCTGCCGCGCTCGCTGCCGCACCCGCATCCAGCCGCTCGCCATCGCGGTGATCGGATCGGGCAGGCGCCGCGACCAGCGATCGTTGAGCGCGGAGGGCGGGCAGAGCACGATATGCCCGGCGATCGCGGCCTTGGCGACGCCGGTCGCCGGGATCAGCTCGCCCAGCCGCACGCCGTGTTCGGCATAGAGATCGCACAGCCGCTGCAGCGCACCGTGGATATAGATCGGCGCCTCGTGCCCGCGCTCGCGCAGTTCGGCGATCACCCGCTGTGCCTTGCCCAGCGCATAGGCACCGACGAGCACACACCGCTCCCGGTTGGCATGGAGGCTGCTGAGCAACTTGTCGATCTCGTCGCCCGTCTCGGGATGGCGGAAGACAGGGAGAGCGAAGGTTGCCTCGGTCACGAACACGTCGCACGCGACGGGCTCGAAAGGCGCGCAGGTCGGATCCGCGCGGCGCTTGTAATCGCCCGAGACGACGATGCGCTCGCCGCGATAGTCGAGCACGATCTGCGCCGAGCCGAGGCAGTGTCCTGCGGGAACGAAGCCGATCTCGACCTCGCCCATGCGGATCGTCTCGCCGTAAGCAACCCGATTACCTGCCTGCGGCCCGTAGCGCGTTTCCATGATCGCCAACGTTTCCGGCGTCGCCCACACCGCCTGGTGGCCGCCGCGTGCGTGGTCGGCATGACCGTGAGTGATCAATGCGCGCGGCTGTGGGATCGACGGGTCGATCCACGCGTTCGCTGGCTTGACATAGATGCCCGTCGGTTTGGGATCGATCCAGTCGCCGAGCTTCGCCATGCTTCCTATATGGATGAAATGCCCCAGGGTTCCCAGTGACCGGTCGTTTGGACGATCTGCCCCCGATCCTTGCCGGCTGGTTCGCGTCGCGCGGCTGGGCGCCGCGGCGGCATCAGCTCGACATGCTGCGCGAGGGCCGCGCGGGGCATCATGCGCTGCTCGTCGCGGCGACGGGGGCGGGGAAGACCCTTGCCGGGTTTCTGCCAACCTTGTCCGAGCTGATCGAAAACCCGACCGAAGGGTTGCACACACTCTATGTCTCACCGCCCAAGGCGCTGGCCGTCGATGTGCAACGCAACCTGCTTACGCCGACCGAGGAAATGGAGCTCGACCTGCGAGTCGAGACGCGGACCGGCGATACGCCGTCGGACCGCAAGGCGCGCCAGCGCATTCGCCCGCCGCAGATTCTCCTCACCACGCCGGAATCGCTGTCGCTGCTGTTGAGCTATCCCGACAGCTTCACCATGTTCGCCGGGCTCAAGACGATCGTCGTCGACGAGATCCATGCCTTCGCCACCGGCAAGCGGGGCGATCTGCTGTCGCTCTGCATGGCGCGATTGCAGCGACTCGCGCCCGGAATGCGCCGTGTCGCCTTGTCCGCGACGGTGGCCGACCCGGACGGCTACCGCGCCTGGCTCGCGCCAGACGGCGATATCGATCAGGTCGCGCTTATTGAGGGCGAGGCGGGCGCCGACCCCAACATCGCGATCCTGCTGCCCGAGGGGCGCGTGCCGTGGTCCGGCCATTCGGGGCGTTATGCCGCCGAACAGGTGATGGCTGAGATCGAGACCCACCGCACCTCGATCATTTTTTGCAACACGCGCAGTCTCGCCGAGCTGATCTTCCAGGATTTGTGGAAGGTGAACGCGATGCAGCTGCCGATCGGTATCCACCACGGTTCGCTTAGCCTCGAGGCACGGCGCAAGGTGGAAGCGGCGATGGCGGCAGGTCGGTTGCGCGGGCTGGTGGCGACCGCGAGCCTCGACCTCGGGGTCGATTGGGGCGATGTCGATTGCGTGATCCAGATGGGCGCGCCCAAGGGCTCGTCGCGGCTGCTGCAGCGGATCGGGCGTTCCAACCACAGGCTCGACGAGCCGTCCGAAGCGGTCATCGTGCCCGGCAACCGCTTCGAATATCTCGAAGCCCGTGCCGCACTCGACGCGGTGACGGTGGGCGAACTCGATCCCGATATCTTCCGCTTCGGCGCGCTCGATGTGCTCGCCCAGCACGTCATGGCCTGCGCCTGTGCGGCGCCGTTCGAGCAAGCCGCGATGCTCGACGAAGTGCGCTCGGCGCTCCCCTATTCGGCGCTTAGCGACGAGGTGTTCGATCGCGTGCTCGGCTTCATCCGCGACGGTGGCTACGCGCTCAAGGCATATGAAAAATTTAAGCGACTGACGCGGGATGCCGACGGCTTCTGGCGCGTGTCGCATCCCCGCTTCGTCGCGCAGCACCGCATAAATGCGGGCATCATCGTCGAGGCCACGATGCTGACGGTGCGCTTCAAGAATGGTCGAAGCTTAGGCAAGGTCGAGGAAGCATTCGCCGCGACGCTCTCCCCGCGAGACACGTTCTTCTTTGCCGGAATGAGCCTCGAGGTCGAGCGGATCGATACCGAGGATGTACTGGTGCGCGCGACCAGCCGCCCGGCGCGAATTCCGACCTATGGCGGCGCGCGCATGCCGCTATCGACCAACCTCGCGCAGCGCGTGCGCGGCTTTCTGGCAAGCCCGGAGGAATGGCGGCGCTTTCCCGACGATGTGCGCGAATGGCTCGAAATGCAGCGCTACCGCTCGACATTGCCCGAACCGGGGCAATTGCTGATCGAGACGTTTCCGCGCGAGGGGCGCCACTATATGGTCGCCTACAGCTTCGAGGGCTGGAACGCGCACCAGTCGCTCGGCATGCTGCTCACACGGCGAATGGAGACGCAAGGTCTGAAACCACTCGGCTTCGTCGCGAACGATTATGCCATCGCCTGCTATTCGATCGACCCGGTGACCGATCCGCGCCCGCTTTTCTCGGCCGACATTCTCGAACATGAATTCGTCGATTGGGTGCAGCAATCGCATTTGCTCAAGCGCGCCTTTCGCGAAGTGGCGGTGATCGGCGGTCTGGTCGAACGCCAGCATCCGGGAAAACGCAAGACGGGCAAGCAAGTGAGTTTCTCGACAGATTTGATCTACGACGTGCTCAGGAAATACGAGCCGACGCATCTGCTGCTCGAGGCCGCCTGGGCCGATGCGCGTGCGCGGATGACCGATGTCGGTCGGCTCGCCGACCTGATCGAGCGAGCGCAGGATACGATGCTTCACGTTTCGCTCGACCGGGTATCGCCGCTCGCAGTGCCCGTACTGACCCTGATCGGCCGCGAGCGAGTTGCGACGGGGCTGGCTGACGACGCTTTGCTGATCGAGGCGGAGGCGCTGGCGGCGGAGGCGATGCGGCTTGATTGAACGCAGGCGGTTCTTCTTGTGACGGGACCGGAACGGGCGTAGCTTTCCGGCATGTTCAAAACCATCGCCATCGTGTTGCTGTCGCTGTCGGTTGCCGCAGAGCCGGCGCTTGCGGATCCTCCTATCGCGTCGGTCCAGACCGCGTCGCCCAAGCCCGATCCGCGGGCGGCACCACCGGTTAGTGACGCCCTCGCGTTCAGCGATCAGGGCGAACGCATGACGGTGCCGGTCAAGATTTCAGGCGCGGGGCCTTACGGATTTATCGTCGATACCGGCGCGGAGCGCACGGTCATTTCGCGCGAATTGGCTGGGACGCTTGGCCTGGCGCACGGGCCGGATGTACGGCTCACAGCGATGACTGGAACGTCAGTCGTCGGGACGGTGGTCATCCCGCTGATCAGCGTCAGCACGCTCGCCGGCGAACGGATCGACGCGCCGGCGCTCGAAGCGCGCAATCTCGGCGCGGCCGGCCTGCTCGGCATCGATACTCTGCAGGGTCATGCCGTGACCATCGATTTCGTTCATCAGCAGATGAAGGTGGAGCCGGCCACCAAGAAACTTCAGCGCGAGAATTTCCAGACCGACGAGATTATCGTCCATGCAAAAAGTGTCTTTGGCCAGCTGGTCGTCACCGATGCGTTTTATCGCGGAGGCCGAATTCAGGTCATCCTCGATACCGGTTCCGCCGTTACGATGGGTAATCTCGCGTTGCGTCGCGAAGTGGTGCACAGCCTCAAGGACCTCAAACCTATTTCACTGCTGAGCGTGACCGGTGAATCGCTGCAGGCCGATTATACGCAGTTGCCGGAGATCAAGGTCGCCGGCGTCAACTTCACCAACTTGCCTGTCGCTTTCGCTGACGCAGCGCCCTTCAAACGCTTCAATCTCGTCAAGCGTCCGGCGCTGCTGCTCGGTATGGACTCGCTTAAGCTCTTTAGGCGCGTGCGGATTGACTTTGCCAATCGCGAAGTGCGCCTAGTCTTGCCGGACGACACGATCCATAACTGACCGGCCCCGCGGACCTAACTTGCGCTTTATCCAGTGTGCGCTAGCCTTGCTGATCGGTAGGCGGGGGTATCATATGCGATTGTCGGGACGCTTTTTGATTGGCGCATGTGCCACGGTGATCGCGTCGATCATGCCGATTGTTGCCACCGCACAGGAGATGACGCCTGATCGCCGGGCGTTTTTCGGCCTCTACAAGGAATTGGTGGAAACCAACACCACGCTGTCGACTGGAAGTTGTACGCAAGCGGCGGGACAAATTGCCGCGCGACTGAAGGCTGCCGGGTACACCGATGCGGAAGTCATGACGTTCGCGGCGCCCGAGCACCCCAAGGAGGGCGGCTTGGTCGCTGTGCTCAAGGGGGGCGATGCGAAGAGCAAGCCGATGTTGCTGCTCGCGCATATCGATGTGGTCGAGGCCAAGCGCGCGGATTGGACGCGTGATCCGTTCACGTTGATCGACGATGGCGGTTTCTATTATGCTCGCGGGTCGGTCGACGACAAGGCGATGGCGGCGATCTGGGCGGACAGCATGATCCGCTTCAAGCAGAACGGCTACGCGCCGAAGCGAACGATCAAGCTTGCGCTAACGTGCGGCGAAGAAACCACCTTCGCGTTCAATGGCGCGGATTGGCTGGCGAAGAACAAGCCCGATTTGATCGCCGCAGAATTCGCGCTCAACGAAGGCGGGGGCGGACGGCTCGACGAAAACGGAAACCGCCAGCTGCTCGCGGTACAGGTCGGCGAAAAGGCGTCGCAAAACTATACGTTCGAGACGACCAATCCGGGCGGACACAGTTCCCAACCCGTGCCTGCGAACGCGATCTACGAACTCGCCGATGCCGTGAAGGCTGTGCAGGGCTATGAATTTCCGGTCAAGTTCACCGACACGACGCGCGCCTTCTTCACAGCAAGCGCCGCAGGGATGCCGACTGCCTTGCGGGACGCAATCAAGCGCCTGCTTGCCAATCCGAGTGACAGGGAGGCCGATGCAATCATCAGTCGCGACAAGGCGATGCACTCGACGTTGCGGACGACTTGCGTCGCGACGTTACTGAGCGCCGGCCATGCCGAAAATGCATTGCCGCAACGGGCGACCGCGAACATCAATTGCCGAATTTTCCCTGGAGAGACGGTCGCGGGGACGCTGGAGAAGTTGCGGGAACTCGCAGGGGCGAAAGTCAAGGTCACGGTCAACCCTCCGGTGCGACCGACCGCGATTCCGCCGTCGCTCGATCCGAAGATCCTGGGTCCAATGCGGTCGGTCGCGGCGAAGCATTTTCCTGGAATGCCGCTGTTACCCGTCATGTCGACCGGCGCCACGGACGGCATCTTTCTCGAGGCGATCCACATTCCCGTCTACGGCGCGCCGGGAATGTTCCTCGATAGCGATATGAATGGCATTCACGGCCTTAACGAACGCATCCGGAAGGCGTCGCTCTATGACGGACGCGACTACCTTTACGATCTGGTCAAGGCATATGCGGGATGACCGCCGCTAGACCGCGACCTGTTCGCCCAGTTCGAGCACTTTGCCAGGCGGAATGTTGAGGAATTCGGTCGGGTCGCTGGCGTTGCGCTGGAGGAACATAAAGATGCGATCCTGCCACAACGGCATGCCTTCGTCGGCGGATGGCTTGATGGTGTTGCGACCAATGAAATAGCTTGTCTTGGCGGGGTTGAGCAACTTGCGCTCGCCGGCATGCTCGAACCCAAGGTCGCGCGGTACGTCCGGCGACTCCATGAAACCGTAAGTCAGGACGATGGCGGTGAAGTTGTCGTCGATCCGCGTCACTACAGCACGCTCCTCCGGATCGATCGAGGGACGATCGGTAGTGCGCACGCTACAGATAAGATTGCGCTCGTGCAGCACCTTGTTGTGCTTCAGGTTGTGGAGGAGCGCGCCGGGTGCGTGCGCTGCGTTAGCGGTCAGGAACACTGCCGTTCCCTCGACGCGTTCTGGCGGGCGTCTGGCGAGCGCGGCGGCGAGATCGGCGAGCGGGATCGACTGGCGATCTTCATAAGCGCGCATGATGCGCTTACCGCGAACCCAGGTCAGGATCAGTAGGCCGATGCACGCGCCGATCAGCAGCGGCACCCAGCCACCCTCGATCACGCGCAGGATGTTGGCGCCGAAGAAGATCAGGTCGAGCGTTAAAAAGGGCAGGATCACCGCGATCGCCGTCGGCCGGCGCCAGTTCCAGCGGTGCCGCACGACGATATAGGCAAGGCAGGTCGTGACGACCATCGTCCCCGTTACCGCGATGCCATAGGCCGCGGCCATGGCCGACGAATTGCGGAACTGCACGACGAGCACGAGCACGCCGACCAAGAGCAGCCAGTTGATCGCGGGTAGGTAAATCTGCCCGGAATGCGCAGCCGAGGTCTGGCGAATCCGCAAGTGCGGAAGCAGGCCAAGCTGGATCGCCTGTTGCGTCAGCGAATAGGCGCCGGTGATCACGGCCTGGCTGGCAATGATTGTCGCGAGACCGGCGAGGATCACCAGGAAGGGTCGCATACCCTCCGGAGCCATCAGGAAAAACCAGTCTTGGCTGACAAACGTCCGATGCGCCGCCGTCGCGGCTTCCATTGCATTGAGCGCGAAGGCGCCTTGGCCAAGATAGTTGATCATCAGCGCGGGAAAGGCGAGCGCGAACCAGCCGATGCGGATCGGCAGCACTCCGAAATGGCCCATGTCGGCGGTCAACGCCTCGGCTCCCGTCACGGTGAGGAACACGGCGCCGAGTACGAACAAGCCGACGATGCCGTGGTGGAGCATGAACGCGATACCGTGGCTCGGCAGCAGCGCGCGCAGGATGGAGGGTTCGTCGGCGATATGCCACGCGCCGAGCACGCCGATCGTTAGGAACCAGAGGATGCAAACCGGGCCGAACAGCGCCGAAACCTTCGCCGTTCCGCGGGACTGGATCAGGAAGAGCGCGACGAGAATGACGATGGTGATCGTCATGATCCGATCCTCGGTAAACACCCCGGCCCCACCGGGGATCGTCTGCAGCCCCTCGATCGCCGACAAGACCGACAGCGCGGGGGTGATGATCGCATCGCCGTAGAACAACGCCGCGCCGGCGGCACCCAGCGTGAGCGCGATCAGCGAGCGACGCCCGAGCGCGCGCCGCGCCAGCGCGGTCAGCGCAAGCACGCCGCCTTCACCCTGATTGTCGGCGCGCATCAGAAACAGAACATATTTGACGCTAACGACGAGGATTAGCGACCACAAGGCAAGGCTCAGAACGCCAAGGATTTCGCGTGCGCCCGTTCCCGTATCATAGGTAAGTTTCAGCGCTTCGCGGAAAGCATAAAGCGGGCTCGTCCCGATATCGCCGAAGACCACGCCGATCGCGCCGACCGTCAGCGCGATCAAGGCGGGGTGCGGATGAACAGGGGCGCGGGCGTCGGAAATGGCCAGGATATCCGATAGCGACGGTTGAAATAGGACGGCGCCCTTTACGCTTGTTGCAACGCAGCGCAAGGGCAATTGGATGTTATCGACTGGCGTCGCTGCGGGTTGATCGATGCAGCGAAGCTGGGCATAGCAGGACCATGGTTCCCTTTTCGTTCGCCGGACACGAGTTGGTCGCGCTGCCCCAGGGGGCTCTGTTCTGGCCGGCACGGCGCGCCCTGCTGGTCGCCGACCTCCATTTCGAAAAGGCGAGCTGGTTCGCGCGCGGTGGTCAGATGTTACCGCCCTACGATACGATCGCGACGCTGGCTGCCGTTGCCGCGGTAGTTGGCGAAGTTGCCGCGCAGGAGGTCTTCTGCCTTGGCGACAGCTTTCACGATGCGACCGGGTGCGCGCGGCTGCCGCGACGGGCGCAGGACATGCTGCGGGCGCTGACCGAGACGACGCGCTGGACATGGATCACGGGCAATCACGATCCGGTGGTCGCGGACCATTGCGGCGGGGCGGTCGTCGATGAGGCGGTGATCGACGGCCTCGTGCTGCGGCATGAGGCTGACCCTTGCGAGTCGCGGCCTGAACTGTCGGGGCATTTCCACCCCAAGCTAAGGTTGCGCGTGCGCGGACGGTTGGTTGCGCGGCGCTGTTTCGTCGCCACCGCGACCAAGCTTATCCTGCCGGCCTTCGGATCGCTGACCGGCGGGCTCGATGCGGGCCATCCCGAGATCGTCCGCGCGGTCGGCGGCGGGGCGGAGGCATTGATCGCGGTCGAAAACCGCCTGCTGCGCTTCCCGCTAGCCGCCTGAGGTATCAGGTCGCGAGGTTTGGGAAGGCGGCGCGGAACGCCGCGACCTTCGGCTTGTCCCACATCACGATGTACGGATGGTTCGGGTTGCGGTCGTAGAAATGCTGGTGATACGATTCGGCGGGATAGAAGCCGCCGGTTTCCAGCTTGGTGACGATCGCGCGCGGGTACGCATGGGCGGCGCCCAGCTGCGCGATATAGGCGGCGGCGACGGCGCGTTGCGCGGGGCTTTGCGGGAAGATTGCGGAGCGGTAGCTCGTGCCGCTGTCCGGACCCTGGCGGTTGAGCTCGGTCGGGTTGTGCGCGATCGAGAAATAGACCCGCAGCAACGTCGCGTAGCTGACCTTGGCAGGATCATAGGTGATACGCACCGCCTCGGCATGGCCGGTGCCTTCGGTTGATACCTGATCGTAGCTGGCAGTCGCTGCCGTGCCGCCGGCATAACCGGATGTCACCGACTTCACGCCCTTCACATGCTCGAACACCGCCTCCATGCCCCAGAAGCAACCGCCGGCCAGCACCGCGGTCTGCATGCCCGTTGCGGCAGGCACGTCGTGCGCGGCGACCGGAATGGGCACGGCCTTCTCCGCATTGGCGACACCGCCCGCGAAAAGGGCGATGGTCACGCCGGCGACACCGGCGGCGGCGAGCAATGGCTTCAACATGATGACCTCAAACCTTCTTTTCGATAACGCATTCGGTGCAGCCGCCGGTTTGGTTACACGCTAGCGGACGGCATGGATCGCGGCTGGAACAGCGGGGGCCGCGTCCGTTGCGGATGCGGCATGAACCGCGAGCATCCCGGCGGTTCCTAACACGAACCCGCCAACCAGGCGCCAGGTAAATGTCGAGCGCAGCATGTCGCGCATGATCGTCGTCCCGAATAGTTTCTCTCGTCCTGCGACAGATTGGGTCGCAGCGCCGATCGGCAAGGCCAAGAATAGCTTTGCGAGGCTGAACCCTGGCTGTCTGCCGTGTGTCGGACGCGTTAAACTACGGCGGCACACGCCGTCTGGATGCGCTCGCATGCTTCGCGCAACAATTCTTCCGACGTGGCGTAGCTGATCCGCATCGCCGGCGATAAACCGAATGCGGCGCCCTGAACGGCGGCGACGCGCGCATCGTCGAGCAGATAGGCGACGAAATCCTCATCGGTGTCCAGCCGGCGGCCCTTGGGCGTGGTCTTGCCGATCAGCGCGGAGAATTCGGGATAGACGTAGAAGGCGCCCTCGGGTCGCGGGCAGACGAGCCCGCTGGCCTGGTTGAGCATCGAGACGACGAGGTCGCGACGCGACTGGAACAAGGCGGCATTGTCCTTGAGAAACGCCTGGTCGCCGGTC
>JBDSKT010000079.1:0-6982 GCA_039916765.1 Sphingomonas sp. | reverse complement strand
GCCCCGTTCGCGCCGCGCCGCCTCCGCGACCTCGAACGCCTCACGGTCGCGTTGCAGGCGCGCTTTGTACATTTTGCTCAACCGGAACGCGCGGGCGTCGCTCGATTCGCCGCGGCGGGGTTTAAGGTAATCGGGTTTGCTCCATAGCCGAGCTTCCTTTATGTGGAGGTTCATCAGCATCAGCGCCTGATCCACCGTCATCGGCGGGATCGGCGGCGGGTCGTTGTGGCACCAGGCATCATGCCCGTGGCTCGCCGGACTGACGCTTTCGAGCAGCGCCATTTCGAGGCGTTTGTAGCCCGTTTCCAGCGCGAGGCGCATCTCGCGGGCGAAGGCCGGGCTCTTTCGTCGGCGGGCGTAAAAGCGGAATGCGAGAAGCCCGCCGCAGCCGCTGAGAGGCGGACGTTGGCGATGGCACTGAGCGCGGCGAGGAAGGCTTGCTCGGCGGCGTGGTTGAGCGACCGGGCGACACGCGGCGGAGCTGGAGACGACCCGAGGCGGTGCGGACGACGCTCGGTACGCGCGCAGCGCCACCTCCACCACGCTTCGCGCGGTCCCCCTCCCCGTTCTGGAGAGGTATTTGAAGCGTCGCGTTTGCCACCGCCAGCGCGGCGTCCCACTCGGCGGCGAAGGCGGGGTGTTTGGTGCGGCGCTTCGTGAATTTGGCACGGTGGGCGCCGAGCTGGCGGGCGGCTTCGCGCGCATTGCCGATGCGGCGAAGCGCCATCAGGAACGCCTGATTTCGATCACCTGCGCGCGCGTGAGTGGTCGGGTCACAGGGCCGTCGTTGTCACACAAAATCCAACATTGCCAGCGGGCCTGCGTTCGGCTATCGGCGCGCTCGTCCATGCTATCGCTGTGGAACTTGCGGGAGGGCGCTGCGCGCTCGTCTGGACCGCTAAACTTGAACCGGATAAGGCGCTGCCGTGCCAAGTCCACTGATAGAGTGAGAGAGCCACATGGCGAAAAAGATTACCGGCTATATCAAGCTACAGGTGCCCGCCGGCGCCGCGAACCCCTCCCCGCCGATCGGCCCGGCGCTCGGTCAGCGCGGCGTGAACATTATGGAGTTCTGCAAGGCGTTCAACGCCGCGACGGGCGACATGGAAAAGGCGATGCCGATTCCGACGATCATCACCGTATATGCCGACCGTTCGTTCTCGTTCGAGACCAAGACGCCACCGGCGACGTTCCTGATCAAGAAGGCGATCGGCCTCAAGTCGGGCTCGAAGGAGCCGGGCAAGACCGTCGCGGGCAAGATCAAGCGCTCGCAGCTGTCGGCGATCGCGGAGCAGAAGATGAAGGACCTGAGCGCCAACGATCTCGCGGCCGCGACCAAGATCATCGAGGGCTCCGCCCGCGCGATGGGCCTCGAAGTGGTGGAGGGCTGATACGATGGCATTTCAGAGCAAGAAGGCGAAGGCCATCACCATTGACCGTGAGAAGCTGCACGGCGTGGACGAGGCGATCAAGCTGGCCAAGGCCGGCGCGACCAGCAAATTCGACGAGACGATCGAGATCGCGCTGAACCTCGGTGTCGATCCTCGCCATGCCGACCAGATGGTCCGCGGCGTGGTCACGCTGCCGAAGGGTACCGGCAAGACCGTGCGCGTCGGCGTGTTCGCCAAGGGTGCCAAGGCCGACGAAGCCAAGGCGGCCGGTGCGGACGTAGTGGGCGCGGAGGATCTGATGGAGATCGTCCAGGGCGGCACGATCGATTTCGACCGCTGCATCGCTACCCCGGACATGATGGGCGTCGTCGGTCGCCTCGGTAAGATCCTCGGGCCGAAGGGCATGATGCCCAACCCGAAGCTGGGCACCGTGACGATGGACGTCGCGGGCGCGGTCAAGGCGGCCAAGGGGGGCCAGATCGAATACCGGGTGGAAAAGGCGGGGATCATTCATTCGGGCATTGGCAAGGCGTCATTCCCGGAAGGCGATCTGCGCGCGAACTTCGACGCGTTGCTCGATGCGATCGTCAAGGCCAAGCCGTCGGGCGCGAAGGGCAAGTACGTCAAGAAGGTCGCCATCTCATCGACGATGGGCGCTGGCATCAAGATCGATACGACCGAAGTCGCCGGCGCGTAACGCGCTGTGATATGGCGGGCGGAGAGACTCCGCTCGGCGTATCGACAGGCATTCGAAGGGCCGGGAGCGATCCCGGCCCTTTTCGCGTCGTACCGCCAGATGTCGAAGAGCGGAACATTCGCAGGCGCGGAACGCTGTGCGCGAATGGAAACACGTCTGATCATCGCGTACACGCTTATCATCCTGCTGATCGCCGGAGCGATCGGCGGCATCGCGTATCGGCGTCGCGAACTGAACCGGCAAAGACGCGCCCGGCGGGGCTTTTGACCAGCTGCCTTGCTAATTTCGTCGCTTGCGCGTAGAAGGGCTCCGCTACAGTCGCAAATCGACGGTCTCTGGCGCTTTGCGGCACCACTCTCCTTCTTTCCCTGCTGATCTAGGCACCGGACGGCGCGACTTTCGCTCCGCCGCACTACAAGAAGGAATACCCATTATGACTACCGGCACCGTCAAGTTTTTCAACGCCGACAAGGGCTATGGTTTCATTGCGCCCGAAGATGGCGGCCAAGACGCTTTCGTGCACATCTCGGCTGTCGAGCGCGCTGGCATGCGCACGCTCGATAAGGATCAGCGCGTAAATTACGAGCTGGAAACCGATAACCGCGGCAAGACGAGCGCCGTCAATCTCTCGGCTGCCTGAACGTCGCCGATCGGGCGCCCGGCGATCGTGCCGGGCGCCCTTTCTTCCCGGCATCCGCCGGGCGACAGCGAGGTACATCATGGCCACCGACATCTCCTTCTACCGCGCGCAGGCTGCCAAGGCCCAGGCCGAAGCCGACACCGCCCAACTGGATAATGTGCGAGAGCGCTGCATGCGCTCGGTCGCTGCTTTCGAGGCAATGGCCGAACGGCAGGAACAGATCGCCACCAGCCGCGCCGCGCGCGAAGCCGCGACGGTCCGGGCGATGGAACCCGCCACCGCCGGTTGACTTTTGCGGCGTGGCCGTTAACAGCCCGCCTTCGCGCAGGCAGTTTTTTCCGCCTACGTGCCGTCCGAGACAGTAGGCGCCGGTTTCCGGCTTAATCTCCTACCGAGGCGGGGACAGGATTTGCCGAACCGCGCTCTGCGTCGCCGGCCCAGCCGCTCCTTATGGAGCGTCGATCCCCTTCCCCATCGCTGGACAATACCCGGAGCACGGATTTGCGTGCGCCGGTTTTGAACCGGGCACCGCCGTTCGCGGCTGTGCCCAAACGTGGAGAATGGCATGGATCGTGCTCAAAAGGCCGAGTTCGTCGCCGAGCTGAAGAACACCTTTTCCGAGGTTGGTGTGGTGGTCGTCACCCGCAACCTGGGGCTGACGGTCGCGCAATCGACCCAGCTGCGGAACAAGATGCGCGACGCCGGCGCCGTCTACAAGGTCTCGAAGAACAAGCTTGCCAAGATCGCGCTCGACGGCACCGACTATCTCTCGCTGGGCGACATGCTCACCGGGCCGGTCGGTCTCGCCACTTCCATCGATCCGGTCGCCGCAGCCAAGGTTGCGGTCGACTTCGCCAAGACGAACGACAAGTTCGAAATCGTCGGCGGCGCGATGGGCGCGACGGCCCTAGACGTGAACGGCATCAAGGCACTCGCTACCTTGCCGTCGCTGGATGAACTGCGCGCGAAGATCGTGGGCCTCCTGGTTGCACCCGCAACCAAGCTCGCGACGATCACGCAGGCTCCCGCGGCGCAGCTCGCGCGCGTGTTCAATGCCTATGCGGAAAAGGCGGCCTGATCTCAGGTCTTTGGTTTTTGATTGAAACGATGGGCCCGCGTGCCCGATTTGGAGAATACACATGGCAGACCTGAACAAGCTGGTTGACAGCCTGAGCGAACTGACCGTCCTAGAGGCGGCCGAGCTTTCGAAGATGCTCGAAGAGAAGTGGGGTGTTTCGGCCGCGGCGGCAGTTGCCGTTGCCGGTCCCGCCGCTGGTGGTGGCGCCGCTGCTCCGGCAGAGGAAGCGCAGACCGAGTTCGACGTGATCCTCACCGGCGACGGTGGCAAGAAGATCAACGTCATCAAGGAAGTGCGCGCGATCACCCAGCTCGGCCTGACCGAGGCAAAGACGCTGGTCGAGAGCGCCCCGAAGGCGGTCAAGGAAGGCGTGTCTAAGGACGAGGCCGAGAAGCTCAAGAAGCAGCTCGAAGAAGCCGGCGCGACCGTCGAGATCAAGTAAACCGCAGCAGGAGACGGCGATATTGGCCGTTTCCCGCGAGGCCGGCGGGCGACCTTTGGAGCCTTTCGGCGAGATAAGCCTTGCTCCGATGCGGGCCTCATCAAAGATGAAGGGCGGTGCCTCCAGGCGCCGCCCTTTTTTCATGCTCCAAGCGCACGCCAAATAGCCACTCTTGACGCCGTATGTATATGCTTATAGACGCATATACATGATATCGCATTTTTCAACTTTTCAAGCGCTTGCTGATCCTGCCCGACTGCGCATTGTCGAGGCGATGCGGTCGGGTGAATGCGCGGTCGGCGAAATCGTCGAGCGGATGGACATCCATCAATCGGGCGTATCGCGCCATCTTCGCATTCTGACCGAAGCCGGCATCGTACAAATGCGTCCCGAAGGGCAGCGCCGGCTTTATTCGCTCCGCAAGGAGGCGTTCGACGAACTTGAGGCATGGGTGGCGGGATATCGCCGCCACTGGGAAGCCCGGCTCGATCGGTTCGGCGCAGCGCTCGAGCAATCCAGGCCCCTTACCGGCATCGATTCGAAGGAGAAACCATGATGGCTAGCGCCACTTCAAATACTCGCGCGCAATTCTTTATCGAGCGCAACTACGCCGCCTCGATCGAAGATGCATGGGCGTTATGGACGACCAAGCAGGGGATCGAATCGTGGTGGGGACCCGAAGGTTTCGACGTCGCCGTGACCGAGCTCGACCTGCGCAGCGGGGGCGAGCTGGTTTACCTGATGACCGCCACCGCACCAGACCAGGTTGGGTTCATGAAACAAGCGGGCATGCCGCTAACCACCGAGTGTCGGGTTAAATATACCGACGTCGCATGTCCTAAACGACTGGCTTATACCACGTTGGCGGATTTCGTGCCGGATGTCGCACCTTACGAAGTCGGGACGCTGGTGGAATTGCGCGCGCTGGACGAAGGCGTGAAGATCGTGGTTACATTTGATGCCATGCATGACGAGCTCTGGACCGAGCGCGCGCGCGCTGGTCACGAGAGCCAGATGCGCAAGCTGGATCGTTTGCTGGCTGACGATGACTCGCCGGTGTTCCTATGAAGCCTTGGATCGCCAGTACCGGCGCGATCGTCGGGGGATTCCTCGTCACCGCCATTTTGTCGACCGCCACCGACGCGGTGCTGCATGCCACCGGCGTTTTCCCGCCAGTACCGCGTGAGATGTCGGATTCGCTGTTCGCACTGGCCACGACGTATCGCGCACTGTTCACCGTCGCTGGCGGTTACGTCACCGCGCGGCTGGCGCCGTCGCGACCCATGCGCCATGTCTGGATACTCGCCGGGATCGGCCTTGTCGCAGGATTAGCGGGCATGATCGCTTATTATACGATCGGGGGCGCCGCGATGGGTCCGGCTTGGTATGCGATCTCGATCCCGCTCGAAGCTATTCCGTGCGTCTGGCTGGGCGGCTGGCTCTTCCAATCCCGCGACCAACGGCTTTCGTGAACGGGCGCTAACGATCCACAGCCAACGTGTAGGCAAGCGCGGAAACGTTGCTGCGCATGCGCGACGTGTCGAGCGGAAATGGGCCCAGCTTGCCACCTTCGCCGCGCGAAACACCGATCATAAAGGCGCGGGCGGTCTGACCATCGCCGCCATCGCCACGGCGGAAGCGCAGATTCACCGTGAGTACCGGCACGAAGAGCAGCTTGTCGCCGACCCGGATGGGCGCCACCATGTCACGCGGGAGGATCGCCTTGCCTCCCATGGACGCTGTTTCGCCCGCCGGCAGATCGAACGGCGCGGTGACGGGGCGTTCGATCGTATCGGCGAACAGTGCGCCAATTACCTGATCTTGCTGGGTGCTTGCGCTTAGCAACCGCGCGTCGAGCCGGATGCCAGTGACAGGCTCGCCGCCGGTGTTGGCGATAAGGATGTCATATTCGACGGCGGCACCGGTAAGGTTGGTGCCGGCTCGCTTCGGATGCAACGTGAGCTGCAACGCAGCTGGAGCCGATGGGACGAGTGGCTGCGCCAATGCGGGTGAACGCACCGTGGCCGCCGATGCTAGCGCCGGCGGGTGCGGCAATGGCGGCGCAACGGGCTGGGACTGCTCCGGTGACACAAACGCCGTGTCGTCTTCGCCGCGTTCGCGACGCAGGTAGCGATATGCCCCAAGTCCGCCCAACAAGACGAGGACCAATGCACCGATCGGCAACCACGGGACGCCTTGTGCGGGCGGCTGCGCCGGTGCAGTGCTCACAGGAGGCGTTGGCCCACCGGCAATCGGCGTTGAAGCGGGAGCGGTGGAGAGCGGCGGCGCCTGAACTGGCGCAGCGGTCGCCACAGGGGCGGGCAATGCGATTGCTTTCGAGCGCGACGTCGCGACCGAATGCGGGGCCGGGCGGGGAACAGGCGACGCAACAGGGGGCGACGCGACGTGCGGTACAGTGGTCGACGCTGGCGACGGCTGCACGGGGTGAGCTGGGCTCGCTGACGGCTGTGGAACCGGGGTCGGCGACGTTGTTGGCGTGGGAGTCGGTGTCGGTGCGGGCAGCGCGAAATTGCCCAGACCGGGAATTATCTGCGGCGCGCTTTGCCCAAGTGCCGGTGCGGCCACGCTCAGCAACAGCAATGTCAATGCGCGACGGCGCGCGATCGTTATTCCGGAATACCCCACGTCGGCGCCCCTACCGCACGATTTCTGAACAGTATATGGCCGGTGCATCACGCAAGGCAGACCGGCGTTGACGCGCGACGGGACGAGG
>JBDSKT010000078.1:0-10598 GCA_039916765.1 Sphingomonas sp. | reverse complement strand
ATGCAGGCGATGCCAGCGACGATCAAGGGCGAGCGGCGGATGCTCCGCGTGTTCGACGTGCCGATGCCGACCGGAGGCATTGCCGGGTTCGCGGTCGATATCGAGGATCTCGAGCAGGCGCGCGCCTGGATCAAGCGTTTCGGCGATGCGCAGCGCGTGATGCTCGACCGGTTGTCGGCGGGGGTGGTGCAATTCGCCGCCGATCGCTCGCTCACGTTTTGCAACCAGCCGTTTGGCCGGCTGTTCGCGATGAAGAGCGACTGGCTTGCCGACCGCCCCGAGTTCGACCGCGTGTTGGAACGGATGCGCGAGGCGAACCGCTTGCCCGAGGTGCGCGATTTTCCCGGCTGGAAGGCCGAGCGACGCGACTGGTTCCTCGCTGCGACCGGGGCGATCGAGGAGAATTGGCATTTGCCGGGCGGCGTGCATTTGCGCGTCGTGGCGCAACCGCTTCCCGATGGCGGGCTGTTGCTGATCTTCGAGGATCGCACCGAACAGGTGCAGCTCGCCAGCGCGCGCGACACGCTGCTTCGCGTCCGCACCGCGACATTCGAGAACCTGGCAGAGGCGATCGCGGTGTTCGCCGCCAATGGCCGCCTGCAATTGTGGAACAACAAGTTCCGCAAGGTGTGGGACTTCGACGAGGAGTTTCTCACGACGCATCCGCGTGTGGACGCGTTGGCGGCGGCGGCGTCGAAGAAGCTGGTCAAGCCCGGCCGCGCCGCGTTGATCGCGGATCTCGTCCGCGCGGCGACGGTCGAGCGGCAGCAGCGCGGCGGGCGCGCGGCGTTCGCCGACGGGCGCCATTTCGAGCTGGCCGGCGTGCCGCTTCCAGACGGAAACGGATTGTTCACGATGCTCGATATTTCCGACAGTCGGCGGATCGAGCAGGCGCTGCGGGACCGCAACGAAGCGCTTGAAGCGGCGGACCAGGTGAAGACGGCCTTCGTCGCCAACATGAGCTACGAACTGCGCACGCCGCTCACCTCGATCAGTGGCTTTGCCGAAATGCTTAGCGAGGGATATGCCGGTAAGCTGAGCAACGATGGCGATGCCTATGTCACCGCCATCCTCGATTCGGTCGAGCGGCTGGGCATTCTGGTCGATGAGGTGCTCGATCTCACGCAGCACGAGGGGCGGACCCCCGATATCGACCGGCGCGACGTCGATATCGAGGCCGTCGCGCGCGGCGCGGCGGAAAGCGTCGCGCCGGCGATCAAGCGCAAGCGAATCGAATTCGCGGTCGAGCTGCTGCCCTCAACCGGCAGCGTGTCGGGCGATCAGGATCGCTTGCGCCAGGTGATCGAGCATCTGCTGCGCCATGCCGTTTCGGGCACGCCGGAGGGTGGGCGCGTGCTGCTGCATACCGATGGCACCGCGGCGGGCGTACGTATCGTCGTGTCGGATGACGGCGCCGGCTTGACGGCGGACGCGGTGGCGCAGGCCTTCGATCGCTTCGCCGAGCCCGGCATCACGCGCGACGGCGAGCGCGCGCTGGGCCTTGGCCTGCCGCTCGCCAAACAGTTCGTGGAAGCGCACGGCGGCACTATCGCGCTGATCTCGGAGCCGGGCGAGGGCACTTTCGTCACTGTCGAGCTGCCCCGGCGGTGATCCGGCTCGATGATGCTGCGGCGACCCATGCGTTCGGCGCGCATCTGGCGCGGGTCGCCCGGCCCGGTGACGTCATCACGCTGTCCGGCCCGCTCGGCGCGGGCAAGACCAGCATCGCTCGCGGTGTCCTCACCGCGCTGGGGCTGGCAGGGGAGGCACCGTCGCCGACCTTCGCGATCGTCCAGCCCTATGCGCTTCCCGAGGTGCGGATGCCGGTGCTCCACATCGACCTCTACCGCCTCGAATCGCACCGCGAACTTGGCGAGCTCGGCCTCGACGAGGCACGGGCGGAGTCGCTGCTGCTGATCGAATGGCCCGAACGCGCGGCCGGGGAATGGCCCGATGCGCTGGCGCTCACCCTGTCGATCACGCCGGACGGCGCGCGCACCTTGACAGCCGAGGTGCCCGCGGCATGGAGGGCGCGATGGCGACGGACATGATCTCACCCCCTACCACCCCCATGATGCCCCCGCCGGGCGCGGCTGATTTCCTCGCGGCGAACGGCTGGGGTGGCGCGGTGATCGTGCCGTTGGCGGGCGATGCCTCGTTCCGCCGGTATTTCCGCGTGATCGACGGCGTGCGCCAAGCGGTGCTGATGGACGCGCCGCCGCCGCACGAGGATCCCGCGCCCTTCGTCAACGTCGCGCGCTGGCTGGGCGAGCGCGGTTTCGCGGCGCCGGTCATCCACGGCATGGACCTGGCGCAGGGGCTCGTGCTGCTCGAAGATTTCGGCGATGTGCGGATGCGCGAGACGCTGGATACCGAGGGCGCGCGCGAGACCGCCTTATACGAAAGCGCGATCGACGTACTCGTCGCGCTGCACCGCCATGCCGCAGGCTCGTTCCCGCCTTACGATCGCACCTTCATGCAGGAAGAGGCGGACCTGATCGTCGATTGGTACTGCCCCGCGGTCGGCATCGCTCCCGATGTCGCGGCCTATCACGCGGCGTGGAATGAAGTATTCGGCCACGCGCTAAGCGACACGCCGGTGACGGTGCTGCGCGATTATCACGCTGAAAACCTCATGCTGATCGGCGGTGGCGACCGGCTCGGCCTGCTCGATTTCCAGGACGCGCGGGCAGGGCATCCGGCGTACGATCTCGTGTCGTTGCTGCAGGATGCGCGGCGCGACGTACCACCGGCGATCGAGGCGGCGATGCTCGCGCGTTACACCCAGGCGACGGGCGCCGGGGCGGCGTTCGATGCGGCGTATCACGTGCTCGGCGCGCAACGGAATGCGAAGATCGTCGGCATCTTCACCCGGCTATGGAAGCGCGACGGCAAGGCGCGTTATCCGGCGCTGTGCCCGCGCGTCTGGGGATATCTGGAGCGAGACCTCGCGCATCCCGCGCTCGCGCCGGTCAAGGCATGGTTCGACGCGACGATCCCGGCGGAAAAGCGCGGCGATCCGATGGCCGTCGGCGCCGCATGACGGCCAAGCCGGCGCTTGCCATTCGCCCCGCGTCCACAGGCGTCGTGCCCCGCACGGCGATGGTCATGGCGGCGGGCCTGGGCAAGCGGATGCGCCCCCTGTCGGCCACCCGGCCCAAGCCGCTCATCCAGATCGGCGGGACGACGTTCATCGACCACGTGCTCGGTCATCTGCGCAAGGCGGGGGTGTCTCGGATCGTCGTCAACGCGCATTACATGGCTGACATGCTCGAGGCGCATCTGGCGATCAGCGCGAGCGACTTCGACGTTGCTATTTCCAGCGAGCGGCCGCGGTTGCTCGATACCGGCGGCGGGTTGATCAACGCGCTGCCGCTGATCGACGCCGACCCGTTTCTCTGCGTCAATACCGACAATATCTGGATCGACGGCCCGTCCGACTCGCTGAAATTGATGGCGCAGACGTGGGACGACACGCGAATGGACGTGCTGATGTTGCTCGTCCCGCAGGCGCGCGCGCATCACAATGCCGGGCGCGGCGATTTCTATCTCGATCAGCGCGGCCGCTTGTCGCGGCGCAAGCCGGGGCGTGTCGCGCCTTATGTGTGGACCGGCATCCAGATGATGTCCAAGCGGCTGATCGTCGATCCACCCGCCGCGGTGTTTTCGACGAATATATTCTGGGACCGGGCAATCGCCGCCGGCCGCGCTTACGGTCTTGTGCACCAGGGATTGTGGTTCGACGTCGGCACGCCCGGCGCAATCGCGGCCACCGAGGCGATGATCGCCGATGGCTGAGGGGGGCAAAGGCCGGTCTCGGCCAGCGCTCTATCACATCGCGGCCCACCGTGCCTTCGCCGATGCACTCGCCGCCGGTCTGATCGCACGTTTCGGTGGTGAGCCGCTCGGGCTGGCGCGCGGCCTCGTGCTGCTACCCAATACTCGCGCCAAGCGCGCGGTGACCGACGCCTTCGTGCGCGCAAGCGAGGGCGGGCTGCTGTTGCCGCGCCTGGTCGCGATCGGCGACCCAGCGCTCGACGAAGCGACCGGCGCGCTGTTCGATTCCGCAGGCGACCTTGATCCGGTGCCGCCGGCGGTCGATCCGCTGCGGCGGCGACTGATCCTGGCCCGGTTGGTGAGTGAAGAACGCGCGCGGATCGGTCAGCCTGTCGATGCGGCGGAGGCGGTGCGGCTGGCCGGCGATCTGGCGCGCACGCTCGATCAATTGCTGGTCGAGGAGGTGGCGCCGCGCCGCCTGCGCGAGATCGAGCTGGCCGACGATATTTCGGTGCATTGGCGGCGGTCGCTCGACCTGTTCGACATCATGCTCGATCGCTGGCCGGCGGAGCTCGCGCGGATCGGGATGATCGACGCGGCGGAGCGGCGGGCGCGGCTGCTCGGACGGATGGCGCTGCGCTGGCGCGACGCGCCGCCGGAAGGGTTCGTCTGTGCCGCCGGGATCACCGACGCCGCGCCTGCCGTCACACGGCTGCTGACCCGGATCGCGACGATGCCGGGCGGCACGGTGGTGCTCGCTGGCCTGGATACGGAAATGCCCGAGGAGGAATGGGGAGCGCTCGGGCCGCATGATCCGGACCCCGCGACGGGCATACGACGCCGCTCGATCGAAACCCATCCGCAATTCCACCTCAAGGTGCTGCTCGATCGCATGGGGTTCAACCGCGGCGAATTTCAAGCTTGGCGGGGGGCAGGGGGCGCCGACGCCACGGTCGCGCGGGGCCGGGCGGTGGCAAATGCTTTCGCGCCGGCCGAATTCACCGGCAAGTGGACCGGGCTGGACGCCGACCGCCGGCGGCTGAGCGGCATCGTCGCGGCGGAACTCGCGACACCCGCCGAAGAGGCGCAGGCGATCGCGCTGGCGCTGCGTCAGGTCCTTGAGACACCGGGGCGGACGGCGGCTCTGGTCACGCCCGACCGCGCGCTGGCGCTTCGGGTCGCGGCACACTGCGTGCGGTGGAATATCGAGATCGACGATAGCGCCGGGCGTCCCTTGTCGCTGCTGCCGTCGGGCACGTTGCTCACCGCGCTCGCGGAAGCGGCGGCGCAGCGTTTTGCCCCGGCTGCGTTGCTGACGCTGCTCAAGCATCCGCTGGTTCGCTTCGGTGAAGAGCGGCAGGTGTGGCTCGATGGAGTGCGCGCGCTCGACCGGGCGCTGCGCGGCCCGCGACCGGCGGCGGGCCTGGCGGGCCTCGACGCCTATCTCGCCGCTCCGCCGGAGCGCGAACGGGCGTTACGCGCCGTGGCGGGTGCCTGGTGGGCTACGGCAAGGGATTTTTTAGGTCCGCTCGAAAGTACGTTCGAACAAAATGGCGAAAACCTCGCCGGGCTCGTCGCAGTGCTCCGCGAGACCGCGCAGGCACTTTGTGGCGACGCCTTGTGGAGCGGCCCCGCCGGCCGCGCCGCCGCTGAATTGTTGAGCGGCCTGGAGGCGCAATCGGGCGAAGGTCCGGTTCAGGCCGACGTCGCCAGCCTGCCCGCCCTGCTGCGCACGCTGATGGACGAGATTGCCGTCCGTCCGCCACAAGGCGGCCATCCGCGCCTCGCCATATACGGCCTGATAGAGGCGCGATTGCAGACTGCCGATGTGATGATCCTGGGCGGCCTCAACGAGGGGACATGGCCGGGCCAGCCCGCGCCGGACCCATGGCTTGCTCCGCGGATCCGCGCCGAGCTCGGGCTGCCGGGTCTCGACCGGCGGATCGGCGTCGCGGCGCATGATCTCATCGGGTCGCTCGGCGCGCCGCGCGCGCTCATCACGCGGTCGCGACGCGATGCCACGCAACCGGCGATCCCCTCGCGCTTTTGGCTCCGGTTGCGCGCGCTCGCCGGCGAGAAGTTCGAGCGCGACGGCGCGTTGGAGCACTGGGTCCGTGCCCTCGACGATCCCGGTGCGCCGATGCCGGCCAATCGTCCCGCGCCAAGCCCGCCCGCCGAGCTGCGGCCGAGGCGTATCGCCGTGACCGATGTCGATCGGCTCAAGGCGGACCCGTACGCCTTTTATGCCAAGCGAATTCTGCGACTTGCCCCGCTCGATCCGGTCGATGCCGATCCCAGCGCAGCGTGGCGCGGAACGGCGGTGCATGCGATACTCGAGGTCTGGGCGCGCGAGGACGACTGCGCTCCCGCCTCACTGCATGGCCGGGCGCGCTCGATGCTCGATGACGAACGCACGCACCCCTTGATGCGAGCGCTGTGGCAGCCCCGTCTGATGGAGGCGATCGACTGGATCGCAGCACGCATCGCAGAAGACCGTCTCGGCGGGCGACACGTGCTCGCCGTCGAGCAAGAGGGGCGGATCGAGATTGCCGATGTCATGCTGACGGGCAAATTCGACCGGCTCGATCGTTTGCCGGACGGCACGCTCGCGGTGATCGACTACAAGACTGCGTCGCCACCGAGCCCGGCGGCGGTGCGCGCAGGGTTCAGCCTGCAGTTGGGGCTGCTCGGGTTGATCGCCGAACGTGGAGGTTATGACGGGGTCTCCGGTACGGTTCGCGGCTTTGAATATTGGTCGCTCGCCAAGCGCAACGACGCGTTCGGTTACATTGCGTCGCCGGTCGATGCGTCAGGGAAGGGCGGCAAGGATACGCCTGACGAGTTCGTGCCGCGCGCCGCTGCCCATCTTTCCGCCGCGATCGAGCGCTGGCTGACCGGCAGCGAGGCGTTCACCGCGAAATTGCACCCCGAATATGCGCCATATGCCGACTATGACCAGTTAATGCGCCGCGACGAATGGTATGGCCGTGAGCAGCGCTAGCACTGGTGCCTTGCCCGAACTGCGCGAGACGCAGCGGCTGGCGAGCGCGCCGGATGGGCATGTCTGGCTGTCCGCCTCGGCGGGCACGGGCAAGACCCAAGTGCTTGCCGCGCGGGTGTTTCGCCTGCTGTTGCGCGGGGTCGATCCCGGCGCGATCCTCTGTTTGACGTTCACCAAGGCCGGAGCGGCCGAGATGTCGGCCAGGATCAGCCAACGGCTCGCGGCATGGGTGAGGATGCCCGAGACCGATCTGGTGGCCGATCTGGACGCGCTTGGCGAAGACGCGCGATCGCTTACGTTGCGCGCGCGGGCACGCACACTGTTCGCCAACGTGCTCGACGCGCCGGGCGGCGGGGTGCGGATCCAGACGATCCACGGCTTCTGCCAGAGCTTGTTGTCGGCGTTTCCGATCGAGGCGGGGATTGCCCCAGGCTTTCGGCCGATCGAAGCGCGCGAAGAGGCCGCACTGGCGCGTGAGGCGCTGGCCGAAATGCTGCTCCTCGCCGATCTGGAAAGACGCACGCGCCCTGTACAAGCGATCGGCGCACTGAGCGTGCGGTTGGGCGAACAGGGAGCTGAAGGATTTCTACGCGCATGCGTTCGGGCGGCGGAGGCGATGGCCGCCCTGCCAGTTGGGGACGGCATAGCGCCCTTCATCCGTCGCGCCCTCGATCTGCCCGGCGGGGATGTGGAGGAAGTGATCCTCGCAGCCTGCACGGACCAAGCGTTCGACATTGCTGCCTTGCGTCGGATCGCAGCGGCAAACCGTCTCTGGGGGACGGCAACGGGCGGCAACAATGCGGACATTGTTGAGTGCTGGATCAAATCGCCTCTGGCCGCCCGCGCCCAAATGCTCGCCGATCTCCTCACCGTACCATTCACCGCCAAGGGTGAGCCGCGTAAATACTCGGTCAAGCTGATCGAAGCGGAGCAGGACTATGACGCGCTTGCGCTGGCGCTGGGTGAGTGTTGCGCCGGTTTGCTCGATCTGCGCGCGCGCGCCGCTTACGCCGATCTGCTTGCGCAAGCGTTGGATGTCGGGCGCGATTACGCCGCTACCTATGCTCGTGCCAAGCGCCGCGTCGGCGCCGTCGATTTCGATGACTTGATCGAAAAGACGATCGCGCTGCTCGGCCAACCCGGCATGGGCGAGTGGGTACGCTACAAGCTTGACCAGGCCACGGATCATATCCTGATCGACGAGGCGCAGGACACCAACCCTGACCAGTGGGCAATCATCCATGCCATGGCTGGCGAGTTCTTCGCGGGGCTTGGGTCACGCGGGGAACGACTGCGAACGCTTTTTACCGTGGGCGACTTCAAGCAGGCGATCTTTGGGTTCCAAGGTACAGACCCGCTCTATTTCCGCGGCGCCGAGCAGCACTTCACCAACCTTGCACATGAAGCGTGGGCGGCAGAAGAGCCGGAGCGACAACGCGGCGGCAAGACCTTCGCTCGCTCTCTTAGTCGCCTGTCGCTCACCCAATCGTTTCGCTCGACCTTGCCAGTTCTCGAATTCGTCGATGCCGCGCTCGATGTGTTGCCTGGCAATGGCATGGGAGCGCTGGCGGAACGCGAAATCCACGCGAGCGAAGTGCCCGGCGCGGGCACCGTGTCGCTCTGGCCGTTGGTGACCGCGGGCGGCAGCGAGGACGACGAGGAAGGCTGGATCGCGGATTCAACGCGGGAACTCGCCGCGCGCATCGCGCTGTGGATCAGGCGGGCGATCGCGGCGGAGACACCCAAGCGCGATGGCACGCCACTGCGACCCGAGGATGTAATGATCCTGGTCAAGCGTCGCGGCGAACTGGCGTCTTTGATCGTGGCGCGGCTTTACGCGGAAGGCGTGGCGGTCGCTGGGATCGACCGTCTGCGGCTCAACGCTCCGCTCGCTGCGCAGGATCTGCTCGCCGCGATCCGCTTCGTGCTCCAGCCGGAAGACGACCTGTCGCTCGCAAATCTGCTCGTGTCGCCGCTGATTGGATGGAGTCAGGAGCAGTTGATGGCCGCGGCACCGCGCGGCTCGCTCAGCTTGTGGCGTCATTTGACCCGGACTCAGGACGACGCGACGCTTGCTCCATTGCGTGCGATTCTGGCTCGCGCCGATTTCACGACGCCGTATCGTTTTCTCGAGGAACTGCTGTCGGGTCCCTTGGACGGGCGGCGCAAGCTGATGGCACGCCTTGGACAGGAAGCGCGCGATCCGATCGAGGAACTGCTCGGCACTGCGCTGAGTTTCGAAACGACGGGCACGCCGTCGCTGCAGCATTTTCTCGACTGGTTCGATCGCGGCGAGGTTGAAATCAAGCGGGATCCATCGGCGCCGCTCGATGCGGTTCGCGTGATGACCGTGCACGGGGCTAAGGGTTTGCAGGCGCCGCTAGTGATCCTCGCCGACGCCGCGGTCGATCCTTCGCGCTCGCCGCGCTCAACGCTTGACTGGGTGCCGGACGGGTTCGATCACGCACTGCCGATCTTTCCACCCCGCAGCAACGAACGGGGGCCAGTGCTCACCGCCTTGGTGGAGGCCAACACCGCGCGCGAACTTGAGGAGCATTGGCGTTTATTCTATGTCGCCGCGACGCGCGCCGAGGAGCATCTGATCGTCGCTGGATCGTTAGGCCCGCTCGCCAAGGGGGAGCCTCCGCCCGACAGCTGGTATGCCGCGGCGTCTGCCGCGCTGGTCGGATTGAAAGCAGATGCGAACGAACAAGGCGTGCTCGTCTTCAAGGGACGGACCCCCGCGAAATCCGCCCCATCGCGCACGCGGGGACGGGCAAGATCGCCGGCGGCGGAGCCGGTGCCGGCATGGGCACGGCAACCCGCACCCCGGGAAGCGAAGCCGCCGCGACCGCTGGCGCCGTCGTCGCTTGGCGAGGACGATGTCGCCGACCCGCCGCCATCGCCGTCCCAACGACTGGCGGCCGAGCGCGGACGGTTAATGCATGCGTTGTTCGAGCGCCTGCCGGTCGTCGCGACCAAGGATCGGCGCGTAGCGGCTGATCGCTTGCTGGCGTCGATGGGGGGGGTAGTTGACGCAGCACTTCGCAAGGAAATGATCGACACGGTCCTTGCCGTGATCGACGACGCGCGATTTGCCAACGTATTCGGTCCCGCCGCGCTCGCCGAAGCGCCGATCGCCGCCGTGGTCGCCGATGGAACGGTCGTTACTGGGACCGTCGATAGGCTGCTCGTGCAGGAAACACGGATTACCGTGCTGGACTTCAAGACGGGCCGCGCCGTTCCGCCGTCGATCGAGGCCATTCCGGCGTATCAGATGCGCCAGATGGCGGCATATCGGGCCGCGTTACAAGTGATCTTTCCCGAGCGCACGGTCGATGCAATGCTGCTCTACACCACAGGTCCGACCCTGTTCACCTTGCCGTACGCATTGCTCGACGAACACGCGCCCGGCTTCGTCGCTATAAAGTAAAGCTTCGAGCGTGTGGGTTGAGCCGCGCGCCATCCGCTCCTAGATGATGGGCAAGGAGATTTCCAATGGCGACCAAGAAGATAACCGACGACAGCTTCCATGCCGACGTAATCAGTGCGGATGGCCCCGTGCTGGTCGACTTTTGGGCCGAGTGGTGCGGCCCGTGCAAAATCATCGGCCCGAGCCTTGAGGAGATTTCGGAGGAGCTCGGCGAGCAAGTGACCATCGCAAAGATCAACATCGACGAGAATCCAGATGCGCCGGGTAAGTACGGCGTGCGAGGCATCCCGACGATGATCCTGTTCAAAGGGGGTAACCCTGCGGCGACCAAGGTCGGCGCCGCACCCAAGGGTCAGCTCAAGGCGTGGCTTGAGGGTGAACTGAGCG
>JBDSKT010000077.1:0-2684 GCA_039916765.1 Sphingomonas sp. | reverse complement strand
GCCTGCTGGCTAATCGCGAAGACGGAAGGAACGGCGCAGCGTCACGCCTACCGCCTTGCGCGGCGTTACGGGGTGATGACCGTGATCGCGATCATCGCCGTCAGTGCCGCGACGCCGTTCCTAAGTCACGACTATTACAGTCGTTGGTTTGCAATGCCCGGAATAATTCTCACCGCACCGGTTCCGATACTCATCGGCGGGCTCAGCTTTCTTTTCTGGCGCGCGCTGAGCCGAAAGGCGGAAGCGGCGCCCTTTGTGCTCGTCCTGGCATTGTTCGCGCTCTGCTTCGTCGGCCTCGGGATTAGTATGTACCCGTTCATTGTTCCCAATGGCATCACGATCTGGGCGGCTGCCGCCCCCCGCAACAGTCAAGTCTTCATGCTGGTCGGCGCAGGTGTAATGATCCCCGTCATCTTGGGGTATACGGGCTGGTCCTATTGGATATTCCGCGGGAAGGTGGGGGCCGGGTACCACTAAAATCGTCTTCCCGCTGGATATCGCTCCTAGTCGTTAGCGTTTTTGCACTACGGCTAGCGGGACCGATCTCGCGGACCACGAATGGTCGTCAAACCGACGTCTACTCGTCACCTCGAACGCTGACACCAACAAAAAAGCGACCGGTTTCCCGGTCGCCTTCATGATACTCGAAACCGTAGTTTTGAACTACGGGCTCTTCGCCGACGAGCTGCGGTTGCTCGTTGCAGCAACGATACCACCGGCTACGGCGGCCAGCGCCAAAATGCCGATAATAACACCCGTGCCCGAAACATTGCTCTTCTTCGAAGAAGAGCTCGAGGCGCGCACCGACTTCGAAAGCGACAGCGATGCCGCCGAATTTGCCGGAGCGGCAAATGCAGGCGCGACCGACATGGACGCGACAGCAGCTGCCATCAAAAACTTACCAACACGCATGCCGAACTCCCTTTTTTTGTCCGTCGTAAGCCAATTGCCACGAACCGATGTTGAAGGCAACTGGGAAACGCCCAGACCTACTTCCGGTTCAAACCCTTACGTCGCGGAACCGATTTAAATCACGTCCGCCCGGGGTGTTATAGCATCGATGGTGATGAATAAAATCTATCTTTTCAGTACGAGCGTGCGAATTTTGCCACATCTGCAAACAAAATATCAGGTCGACAGGATCCAGCGATCGTCGCGTTCAAGGCCCAATGCGGACAATACGCCACTCATATAGGCGCCAGTATCTATCCCGATACGGTGGGGCAATATCTCGACCTGTTCACTGATCGTGTGGCCGTGGACGACGACCTTATCCAGCATTCCTCGGTGCCCAAGAAAAGGTTCCCGGATCCAGCGCAAATCGTGAACCGTTTGACTGTCGAAGGGCATATCGGGACGGACACCGGCATGGACAAAGGCATAATCGCCGATCGTGATCAGGTCCTCGAATCTACCAAGGAAATCACGATGCGATGACGGGACGAGCGGCGCGAGGCGAGCGGCTAGATCGTCATAGTCCAAGCGGTCATATTCGTCGGGCGGTATGCCGTAGCTGAGGATTGTTTCGCGTCCGCCATACCGGCAGAAAAATTTGAGCGCTTTGGTATTTCCTTCGATCGCCCTGAGGAAAGTTTCCTCGTGATTGCCGAGAAGGAAGCGCATGTTCACATTGGTTTCGGCCAACCGACGTAATCGCTCGACTACGCCCGCCGAATCAGGGCCACGATCGACCAAATCGCCCAAAAAGATCAGCTGCGTGGCGGATTGACCGCGCGCCAGATCGTCCTGCTCGATTCTCACGAGGAGTTTATCAAGCAGGTCGAGGCGCCCATGAATATCGCCAATAGCATAGATTCTGATGCCCGGCGGAACGCAGGCTTGGGGCGCCTGAGGCGCGCGCAAGGATTTGAGAATTCGGTTCAACATGATCGGAACTAGCCCTAGGGGTGCGGCGCTTAGACAAACATGAACGGGCGGGCAATGCCGAGGTTTTTAGGACAAGCGTAAACGATGATGGGCAGACGGACGGCAACACTACTAATTTTTAGCGCGGGAATGTTCGCCGCGCCCACCGCTTCCGCCTTGCCGGCCGAAGCCCCCAACGCGGCATATTTTGCTGCATTGCGAGCGGCCGATCTGCGGGTTGCGGCTATCGGCTATCGACTCACGACGGCGAATGCAGCCTTGTGCCGCGATCTTCAGCCTCAGTTGGGGATGCCCATCCAAGCGCTCGACCAATACGGCGCGGCCGCACGCACAGCCGCCGATATGGCGTTCGGCTTCGAAGCGGGGGTGGCGGTCGAGGACGTAGTGCCAAACGCGCCAGCGATGCGTGCCGGGGTGCGAGCGGGCGATTCGCTCATATCGCTCAATGGGTCGGCGCTGCCCGCCAAACCGATGCGGAGCGATAGCGCGGCTACCGCCGATACACGGTTAGCTGTGGAGCATGCGATTGCTGCATTGTCCCCTAATGGGCCGTTGACGATTGGTCTACGGCACGGCGGACATGACCGCGCCGTAACTGTTACGCCAGTGGCAGGCTGCCGCACGGGAATCGAGTTGATGATCGGCCCCGGATTCGACGCCGATTCTGACGGCGAGAAGATCCGCATCGGTTCACGTTTTGTTGAAACCTTCGACGATGCCGACGTTGCCGGCGTGATTGCGCATGAATTGGCACATACCATCCTTGCACACCGCAAGCGGCTCGAGGCGGCAAAGGT
>JBDSKT010000076.1:0-17592 GCA_039916765.1 Sphingomonas sp. | reverse complement strand
CAGACAGCCTGACCGCGCTTGAACAGGATGCGGCGGCATTGAAGGCGACAGCCGCCGCAGCCGATGCCGCCGCGACCACGCTGGATCTGTCGCGGCACCGCTACAAAGACGGCTATGTCGGTTATCTCGACGTGTTGAACGCCGAACAGGCCGATCGGCAGACGCGGCTTGCACTGGTGCAGGCGCAAGCCGCGCGTTTCGTAGACACCGCCGCGCTGTTTCAGGCGCTGGGCGGCGGCTGGTGGCATCGGGATGATCTCAATGCGAGCAAACATGCAGAATAAGCCGCTTTTCACCCCTTTCAACATGCCGGCGATCGCGGCGATCGCGGTGGGGCTGTCGCTGGCCGGCTGTTCATCCGAACAACCCGATGCGATCACGACGGCGGCACCGGCTGGCATCGTCGCGTTGACCACTGCTCAGCGCCAGCACATTCACCTTTTTACGGTTGCACCATCGAGTTATCGCAACAAGATCGAGACCACCGGCGCCGTAGATTTCGACAATGACCATGCGACCAGCGTGCTGGCGCCGTTCAACGGACCGGTCGCGCGTATCCTAGTGTCGCTAGGCCAACGCGTCGCCAAAGGCCAGCCGCTTGCGATTGTCAGTTCCGGTGACTTTTCCGCGGCGGTCAGCACTTATAGCAAGGCGATCGTCACAGCGCGCAACGCCCGCACTTTGGCTGAAGCGGACAAGGATTTGCTGGCGCATAACGGTATCGCCCAGCGCGAGTCAGCGCAGGCGCAAATCGACGCTGCGGGCGCCTCAGCCGATCGCGATGCCGCGCGTGCAGCGTTGGTCGCGCTAAACGCTGGGCCAGGCACAATCAACGCCATTCAGGCCGGGCATCAGATTTCCGGAAATGCCGGTATCCTCCGATCGCCGATCGCCGGCACTGTCGTCGAAAAGCTGGTGACGCCCGGCCAATTGCTGCAGGCGGGAACCACGCCTACCTTCACCGTCGCGAATTTGTCGCGCGTGTGGGTGCAGGCACAGATATCCGGTGGCGACGTCACCGGAGTGAAGGTGGGCGATCCAGCCGAAATCGAGACCGGCACCGGTGCCGGCAATTTGCGCGGTAGGGTCGATAACGTCGCGGCGCTGGTCGATCCGGATACCCGATCGGTCGGCGCGCGGATCGTCGTCGACAATCCCGGCGATATCCTGAAGAAGCAGATGTATGTCAGCGTGAAGATCGAGTCCGGTCGAAAGAAGACTGGCCTGCTGGTGCCGGTGTCGGCGATCCTGCACGACGATGAGAATTTGCCGTTCGTCTATCTCGCCCGGCCCGACGGCACTTTTGCGCGCCAGCACGTCACGTTGGGGGATCGCACCGGCGATCAATATGACGTCACCGACGGTCTGCAGCCAGGCAATAAGATCGTGATTGACGGCGCGATCTATCTGCAATTCATGCAAAGCCAATGAGTGATCCGGTGCCGGTGGCGGAGGCGTCAAATCGCGGGCCGTCGATGATCGACAGAATCGTTGCGTCCACGTTGCAACAGCGTTTCCTCGTCCTGCTGCTGACTCTGATTCTGATCGCCGCCGGCGTGCGCTCGCTCGAACGTTTGCCGGTCGACGCCTATCCCGATCTATCGCCGCCGATGGTCGAGATCGTCACGCAATGGCCCGGCCATGCCGCCGAAGAAGTGGAGCGGCTGATCACCGTGCCGGTCGAACTCGGTATGAATGGCATCCCCAAGACAACCGTCGTGCGCTCGGTTTCGCTCTACGGCCTGTCGGACGTCGTGATCAATTTCGGCGACGGCACCGATCGTCAGGCGGCGCGGCAGCAAGTATTCAACCGGATCGGCGATATCAATCTGCCGACCGGCATCACGCCGTCAGTGTCACCGCTGACCTCACCCTCCGGGCTGATCTATCGCTACACGCTGCAAAGCCCCGATCGCTCGCCCATGGAATTGAAAACGATCGAGGAATGGACGGTCGAACCGCAATATCGCGCGGTGTCTGGCGTTGCTGACGATTCGGGTTTCGGCGGCGGCACGATGCAATATCAGGTGCTGCTCGATCAGGTGCGCATCGCTGCTTTGGGTCTGTCCGTGCAGCAGATCGAAACCGCGCTAGCTGCCAACAACAGCAATGGCGGCGGCGGCTTCTATTCGCAGGGCGGCCAATTCTACTATGTCCGCGGCGTTGGCCGCCTGACTTCGGTCGACGATATCGGGAATGTAGTGCTATCGGTGCACAAGGGTACGCCAATATTGGTCAAGGATGTCGGCCGCGTCGTCATCGGGATCGCGCCGCGGCTTGGCGAATTCGGCATCCGCAAGCAAGATGACGCGGTTGAGGGCGTCATTCTGCTGCGCACCGGCGACAAGACGCAGGACGTACTGCGGCGTGTAGAGGCCAAAACCGCCGAGCTAAACGATCATGTCCTGCCTAAGGACGTCAAGATCGTCCCGTTCTACGACCGCAGCGACCTCGTCGGAGTGACGACGCACACCGTGGAAGACAATCTTCTGCGTGGCATGGTGCTGGTGGTCGTGGTGCTGGTCTTCTTTCTCTACGATGTCCGCGCCGGGCTGATCGTAGCGACAACGATCCCGCTGGCGTTGCTGTTCGCCTTCATCTGTCTCGACCTGCAGAATGCGTCGGCCAATCTTCTGTCGATCGGCGCGATCGATTTCGGCATTCTCGTCGATGCCGCGGTAGTGATGGTGGAGAACATCCACCGCCGGCTCGCCGAACGCCAAGGCCATCGCGGAAATGTGCTTGAGATCATTCGTGATGCCGCGGCGGAGGTCGACCGGCCGCTTTTCTATGCCGTCGCGGTGATCGTCGTCAGCTTCCTGCCGATCTATGAGCTGTCCGGGCCTTCTGGCACCCTGTTCAGGCCGATGGCGGATACGATGATCTTTGCGCTGATCGGCTCTTTGGTGGTCACGCTCACAGTACTACCAGTATTGTGCTCGTGGTTTATGCGCGACGGTGTCAAGGAACGGCGCAACGCGGCCTTTGAGTGGGTGAAATCGACCTATATCCACGGCCTCGATTTCTGCCTTGGCCGCCCATGGTTGACGACAGCGGTCTCCGCTGCGTTGCTCGCGTTCGCTTTGCTGCTTGTGCCGCGCGTCGGCGCCGAATTCATGCCGCAACTCGACGAAGGTGCATTGTGGGTCCGAGCGACGATGCCCTATACGATCTCGTACGACGAATCGGCTAAGTTCGCTCCGCAGATTCGCGCCATCCTCGCCTCCTTTCCCGAAGTGACCACGGTCGCCTCGGAACATGGCCGACCCGATGACGGCACGGATTCAACCGGGTTTTTCAACTGCGAATTTTACGTCGGTCTCAAACCTTATGGCAAGTGGAGCGGCCGCTATCGCAGCAAGCCCGAGCTGATCGCTGCAATCAATCGCAAACTGTCATCGTTTCCCGGAATCATTTTCAATTACACCCAGCCGGCGGAAGACGCCGTCGATGAAGCGGAGACCGGCCTAAAGAGCGCGCTGGCGGTGAAGGTCTTCGGCCCCGACCTGAACATGCTCCAGCAAAAGGGCAAGGCGATCAAACGCGTGCTGGAGGGCGTGCGCGGGATCGACAATGTCACGTTGGTGCAGGAATTGGGTCAGCCGAGTCTCAACATTGTTATCAACCGCGCGGCGATCGCGCGGTTCGGTGTCAACGTCGACGATATCAACACGCTGATTCAGACCGCGATCGGCGGCGATGTTGCGACGCAGGTCGTGCAGCAGGAGAAGCAATTCGATCTGGTCGTCCGTCTCGACCGGAAATATCGCGACAATCCAGATGAGATCGGCGATATTCTGGTGCCAACGCCCGGCGGGCAACATATCCCGCTCAAGCAATTCGCGACGATCGACGTGGCCAAGGGCGCATCGTTTATCTACCGGCAGGACAACTCGCGTTTCATCGGCGTGCAATTCTCCGTCGACGGACGCGATCTCGCCGGCGCCGTCGACGACGCCATCGCTCAGGTCAATCAGAAGGTTGTTCTGCCGCAGGGCTATCGTGCAGATTGGGGCGGCCAATATACCGAATATACCGCATCACGGAGCCAGCTCCGCATTATCGTGCCGCTGACCGTGTTCATGATTTTTCTGTTGCTGTTCGTGCTCTACAAGAATTTCAAATTTCCATTCATTACTGTGCTTGGCGTGGTACTATCGGCGCCGATGGGCGGGATCGTCGCGTTGTGGCTAACGGACACGCCGTTTTCGGTCTCGTCGGGGATCGGCTTCCTCGCGCTGTTCGGCGTCTCGGTTCAGACCGCAGTCGTCTATATATCCTACGTCAACGAACTGCGCAGCGGCGGTATGCCGGTTAACGAAGCAGTCCGAGAGGGCGCGATCCTGCGGCTGCGACCGATTATGATGACGGCCTTGGTCGCCGCGTTCGGTCTGCTTCCGGCAGCACTAGCGACGGGCGTCGGCTCGGACACGCAAAAGCCTTTCGCATTGGTGATCGTTAGCGGATTATTTACGCGGCTGCTAATCAGCATCTTTCTCATGCCCGCACTTTATGCGCTGGTAGCGCGACCGGACGATCAGTTAGAAGTATAGACTCCCATCTGTCATTTGATTCGCGTGGGAAAAACTCCGACCGTTTGCGAATTGGGAACGATTGAGGATGGGACGTCGTACCGACGTTATTTCACATCCAACATTGAATTTTAGCAGCGCGGCTGATTTTAGACCTGGGCCGGACAGTCCGCTTCCGGCGTACAAGTGCTGTAGGCAGACGATGCCGCTTCGGTCACAGGAACAGCAGGCTTGGGCCGCTAGCAGCCCGTCCGCTCTTCATATATATATGAAAAGCGGACGTTGCAGCTACCCTGAAGCTTCCCTCCCGACCGCTGGTCTATCGCGGATCGAGCATCAACAGCTTTAGCGTGCCGGGCCGTGTCAGCGGGCGCTTGCCCGGTGTGGGATTGGGATCCGTGTCGGCCGCGGCGACGAACAACCGGCCGCTCTTTGTATCCACCGACATCGTGCGACCGCTGATGGCGGTCGTAATCGGATCGAGCGCCGTGTACCGATCGGGCGTCGATTGCTGATAGACACTGATAGTCCCGTCCGCGCCATTGGAACTGAAGGTGCGCCCGCGAACCGGATCGAAGGCGACCGCATCGCTTCCTCGGCCAATCGGCAGCTCGGCCACGACGCGACCGCTGTCGGCGTCAATCACCATCATGGTGCTGTTGATGCATCCCATGAATAGCCGGCGGTGTTGCCTGTCGATCGCGATGCCGTGCGGACTGATGCAATTTGGGGTCGCCCAGCGCGCGACGACAGTATTGGAGCGCGTGTCGATCTTGATCACATCCTTGTTGGCTTCGCCCGCGACAAAAATCGAGCCCCGGTCGTCGGCAGCGACATATTCCATCTTTTCGCCGGCCTTGATCGTCGCCACCACGCTGTCAGTTTTGGGATCGATCACGGTGATCGCGCCGGGATCGCCTTCGACGACGAAGATGTGCCCAGTGACCAGATCGAACGCGATGGCGTCGGCATCGAGATCTGCATGGATCTGATGCGTGACTTTCAGCGTGCGCAGGTCAAAGGCGACGGCATCGCCGTTCCGCCCGTCGTCGGTGAAGCCCTGTCCCGTAGCCGTTGAAATGGCCGTGCCATGCGTTCCGCCCGAAATACCCACGACCTGGCCAATGATGTCGCCGGACTTGGCATCCACTACCGTGACTCGATCGCCGTGCGCGACATACACACGCCCGGATCCCGCATCGAACACCACGTAGTCCCAGCGATCGGGAGCACCCAGCGCGACGCTCTTGGTCAGCGTGTAGCTTGGCGACGCGAACGCAGGCGTCGCGGAAAGGAGCGCTCCCGCAATAGCAATGATGGTAAGTTTCACAATTATCTCCATCGGTTACAAAACGGGAATGGCACAGGTGGTTGCGGTCATTGCGTCAGGCTCGGCTTCGCTCGCCATCGGCGCTCGAACATGAGCAGGAACATGGGTAGCAATGTCAGCACCAAAGGCGCGCCGATCGCCAGCCCAAAGATAATCGCGGTCGCGAGCGGCTTTTGTAGCCCTGAGCCGCGACTGATGCCGAACGCAAGCGGCGCAAGCGTCAGGATCGCGATCAACGCTGACATCACGATCGGGCGGAGTCGCGCCTTGCCCGCATGGAGGAGTGCGGTGGCGTCGATCGGTGCGCCCGGAATCAGTTCGGCGAGATAAAAGATCGCCAGTTCGGTGATCATGCCGATCACCATTGTCAGGCCCATCAAAGCCGAGATGTCGAGCTCGGTCCCAGTCAACCACAGGCCGAAGAACACCGCCGCGGTCGACAGCAGCACCGTAAAGATCACCGCGATTGTGTACGACCAGGTCTCGAACAGGATGGTCAGCAACAACGCGGAGAGCAGCAAGGCTGCGACGAATACCGTCGTCAGGTCACTGAAGGACTGCTTTTGCTGCGTATAGAGTCCGCCATACTCCACGCGCACGCTGGCGGGCAGATGGAGCCCGGCGACCGCGGCCCTCACGTCGGTCATCCCGGTCCCCAGATCTTTTCCTTCCAGCCGCGCGGTGATCGGAATGAACGGGGCAAGGTCCTCGCGCGTGATCTGGCGCTGGCCGGCGGCAATCGTCACCGACGCGATCGAACGAAGCGTTACCGCGCGGCCGTCGCTCGACCGCACGGTGAGCGCGCCAAGTTCGGAAGCGCGCTGGCGAAAATCCTGCGGCAGCCGGACGCGCACATCGACGACCTGTCCGCCCGCCAACACCTGCGTAGCGACCGTTCCGCCGAGTTGGGTTTCGACTTGCTTGGCGACGACGTCGGGATCGACGCCAGCCATTGCTGCGGCGGCGCGGTCTACCTTGATGATGATCGCATCGCCGGCGACACGCAGACCGCTCGCTACTTCCACCACACCGCCGATCTTGCCCATCGCCTCGACCACTTTGCCCGCCGAATCCTCGAGCGATTGGGGGTCGTCGCCGAATAGTTTGACCTCGATTGGCTGCGGCACTGCGGTCAGGTCGCCGATCAAATCTTCCATGAGCTGCGCGGTCTCGATCTGAAGTCCCGGCACATGGCTTTCGACCTTTTCGCGGACCTCGGCCATCACCTCCTCGATGCCACGCCGCGAGCCGCCCTTGAGGCGGATGAACATATCGCCCTCGTCGGCCTCGGTCAGCCCGCCGCCGAGCTGCAAGCCGGTGCGACGCGAATAGCTCGCTACTTCGGGGGTGGTCTGAACGATCTTCTCCACCTGGCGCAGCAGCCGGTCGGTGTCGGTCAACGATGCACCGGGCTTGGCCTTATAGTCCAGGATGAAGCCGCCTTCGTCCATCACCGGCATGAAACCCGACTGAAGATGAGTCCACGCGAACCCCCCGATCACGATCATTATCGCCGCCGTTATGCCCGCGACCATGCCGGGCCGCGCAAAGGCGCGTGTCGCAATGCGTCCATACCGCTCACCGATCGGCCCGGTAAATTTTTCCGCCCTGTCCGCGGCTTCCGCGTCCTTCACGGTCAGCCAGCGCTCGGCGATGATCGGTAGCACGAAGCGGGCGTAGAGCAGCGATACTGCCAGCGCTGCAACCATCGTTACCGCCAGCGCCTTGAAGAACCCACCAGTCACGCCGGTGATGAAGGCGAGCGGTACGAATACGACGATCGTCGCCGTTGTCGACCCGAACAACGGCCGCGCCATTTCGCGCGCGGCGGCGAGCATCGAGGGTCGTTCCTGCTTGCCGTGATCGGCCTCCTGCAGGCGGCGCATCAGGTGCTCGAGCATCACCACCGCGTCATCGACGACGAGCCCAACCGCTGCGGCCATTCCGCCGAGCGTCATCATGTTAAAGCTCATGTGCAGCGCATAAAGAACGAGGCACGTCGCCGCGAGCACGGCGGGAAGCAACACCGCGGTGATAACCATCAGTCGCCAGCTGCGCAGGAACAGGAACAACACCAATCCGGCAAGCACCGCGCCGAGCAGGATCGCATCGCGCACGGCGCTGGCGGCGCCGGTTACCAGTTCGGACTGGTCGTAGAACGGGCTGACCTTGACGTCGGTCGGGAGCGCGACATCCTTCAGGCGTGTGTTCACTTCCCTGACGAGAGCGACCGCGTCCGCAGTCGGCGTCTGCCGAATATTGACCAGGATCGCGTTCGCCCCGTTCGAGGTTACTTTGGTCCACACCGGAGCCGGCGCGCGACGAACGGTCGCGACCTGGCCGATCTTGGCGATGCCGGCGCCCGCGTTCGTTGCGGACCCGGCCTTGAGCGGAATTGCGGCGATGTCGGCTTCGCTCGACAACCGGTCCGCAACCAGCGCGAGATAGAGCCGGTGACGGTCTTCGATCCGGCCAACCGCTGCGACGCTGTTGGCCGCGCCAAGTGCCGACGTCACATCGGTCATCGACAGCCCCAGCGACTGGAGCCGCGCCGGATCGACCTCGACCTCGATCTCCCTGCTGGCGCCGCCCAGGATATCGACGCCGGCAACGCCCGGTACCGTCGAGAGAACCGGGCGCAATTTCAGCTGCGCTATCTGCGCAAGGGCTACTCCGTCGCGTTTGTCAGAAATCAGCGAAAGACCCAGCACCGGAAAGATCGAGGGATCCGAGCGCCGCACGCTGAAGCGCGTACCGGCAGGCAAATCGGGCAGAATCGTCGCCAGCGCGCCCTGTGTCGCGTTGGTGGCGGCAACCATGTCGTCCCCCCAGCCGAAACCAAGCGCAATCTCGGCCGAACCCCGGCTGGTGGTCGAGCGCACTTGGGTCACACCGGGAATCTCGCGCAGTGCGACCTCAGCCGGGCGGGTAATGTCGGCGGCCATCTGCTCAGCGTCGCGCTCGCCGGCGTCGATCGACACGACAATGCGGGGATAGTCGATGTGCGGAAATAAGGTCACCGGTAACCGTGTCGCAGCAACCAGGCCGGCCAGCGTTACCAAGAAAACGCTCAGCCAGATCGAGCGCTGATGCCGCTGCATCAGCTCCCTCATTTCGCGGCGCCAGTATGCTGCTCGGACACTTTCATACCGTCTTCGAGCGCAGTACCGCCCTCTACGACGACGCGGTCGCCAACGTTCAGTCCTTTGAGGATCTGGATGTTGTCGCCCGACGAATTGCCCGGCGATACGTCCCGTGCCTTGGCGACGCCGTTTCTGATGACAAAGACGTAGCTGCGACCGCCGTCGTCCAGCACCGCGGCGTACGGAATGGACACGCCGGTCGACACGCCGCCCACCGAAAGCGATCCGCGCAACGGTTCGCCCGGGCTGATATCCGAACCGGCGGGTACGCGCGCGTAGACTAAGGCGAGGCGTGTCGATGGGTCGATCTGGGGATCGACGCCGACCACCCTGACGGTCGCGGCGTGGCTGCCGTCCATCATCTCGATGCGGATTGGTGCGCCGCTGTGAACGCGCTGCGCCAGCGTGGGATCGACGCCGAATCGTACGCGGGTACCACTTGGCGCGCCGATCGTCGCGACAGTGGTACCGGCGGCGATCTGATCGCCCGGTTTGGCGCTCAGCCCCTGCACCGTTCCCGCTCCGGGCGCGCGAAGCACGGCGAGGCCCCCTTTTATTCCAAGATTGTCGCGCGTCGCGCTCGCGGTGGCGAGCGCGCCCCGTGCCGTCTCGACATCGGCATTGCTCATCAACCCATCAGCTCGCATCCTGAGCGCGCGCTGATAGCCGGCCGCCGCCACTGCGGTGTCGCTTGCGGCCTTTGCGATCGCTGCGCGAGTCATTGGGCTGGGGCGCAGCGTCATCACGACCTGTCCGGCACCGACCGCGGTTCCGGTCGGGGCGGCGATCGTCTCGATGATCGCGTCGGCAGGCACAGCCAACGCTCGCACGCTTCCCGGACCGGCCTCTGTCACACCATATACGGTCGTATCGTTGATCGAGGAGTTCAACTGTGCCGCGGCGGTGCGGACCTGTGCAGTAGGGACGGGAGTCTGCCCGTTGTCCGCAGCACCGCCGCCGCAAGCCGACAGCAAGAGCAGCGAGATAACAGCGATGAAGGCTCTCATTTGGTCCATCCTTCGCTGGGGCCACCCGACAGAAGTTCGAGCGCGATGGTTTGCTCGGCGATCTGCTGCTCGAGCTGGAGTAAAACGAGTTTGCGATCGCGCAGCGCTTGGAGCGAAGTGTCGGCGATGGCCCGTGACAGATCGCCTCGCCGCGCTGCGCGCTCCGTCGCAGCAGCATATTTGTCGATTGCCGGTAACTGTCCGGCGAGTTCGGCGCGCTGGCGGCGAAGTGTCGTCACCACCGCGACCGCAGCAGCGATCTCGGATCGGGTCTGGAACAGCCGAGCGTCGTATTCGGCCTTGAGTTGCTCGCGGGTTGCCTTGGCAATCGTAATCGCGCCGCGGTTGCGGTTCCACAAGGGCAGACTGAAGCCTAGCTGCGGCCCGAGCGTCGTGTTGCCCGCTGTGTCCCGGGCATAGGCGATCGTCAACGAGAGATTGGGAAACTGGTCGAGCACCGCCTTGTGGAGATCGGCCTCTGCGACACCGTAGCTGGCGCGCAGCGCCTGAAGGTCGAGACGTCGCTCGATTGCCTGCGCGACCAATTTTTCGGAGGGCGGCGGGATAGGCGACGGGTCGGGCGGCGCAAGCCTCAACACGATTTCCGGCGGCAGCCCGAGTTGCTTGTTAAGGTCGGCACGCGCGGTGGCGAGATCGGTCTCCGCAGTCCGCGCTTTGGTCGAGGCGTCGAGTAATGCTTGGCGCCGTGTGTCGAGTTCCCCCGCGGCAATGTCGCCGCGCCCCGCCGCTCGACTCGCCGCGTCGAAGAGTTGCTTGGCCGATGCTGCCCCGGTGTTGGCGATCGCGCGCTGCGCCTCCAGCGCGAGCACACGCACGCCCTGCAGCCGCGCCTGCCCGGCCGTTTGCCATTCGGCCCAGGCGATATCCAGCCGCACTTGCCGCTTCGACGCATCGCCCGATTCGCGAGTGACGCGCGCAGTGCGCAATTGGTTGAGGTCGAAGCCTATCTGCGCACCGCGGCCGTTGAATATGTCGGGGCCGGCCAGCAGCTTGTCGAAACTCCCTTGGAAGGTCGGATCGGGCAGCAGTCGGGCCGAAAATGCCTGCGCATCGGTAACCCCGGCTTTCGCGCGCTGCGCCTTGAGATCTGGATTTTCGAGTACCGCGATTACTGCCAGCGCATTGGGTGTCAGCGGCGCCGAGAGATCGATCGCTTGCGGAACCAGGTAGGGCCGGTCGATCTTTTGTGCATCGGCGGAGAGGATCGCGAGATCGGGACCGGTGAGCACGTCCGCCAGCCGGCGCAACGGGGACGCATGATAGCTTGCGCATCCGGCCAGGATGCCGGTTGCAACGACCGTCACAATGGCGCGGCGCATCAACGCGATCGCCTTGGAAAGGAAAGCATTACGGTCGTTCCCGGCTGGTGATCTTGCAGGTCTGCGGCACCGCCGTGCGCGCGGGCAATCGCGGCGACGAGGCTCAGGCCGAGGCCGTGCCCCGGGGTCGAGCGGCTGCTCTCGAGGCGAGCAAAGCGCGCGAACACCCGCTCGCGGTCTTCCAGCGCGATGCCGGCGCCACGATCGCTCACGGCGAATTTGATAGTCCCGTCGCGTTCTGTCAGGGAGAGGGCGATGTCAGTCCCTGGCGGCGTGTGTAGCAACGCATTGTCGAGCAGGTTGACGCCAGCTTGGGCAAGCAGTTCACGATTGCCCTCGATGTGGATTCCTGGCGCGATGTCGCGCGTCAGCACGCGTCCGGCGTCTTCCACCGAGGGCTGGTAACTGTCGGCAAGGTCGGAGACCAGCGCACTCAGGTCTAGCGACCGCATGCGTAATCCCGCGCCACCTGCCTCGACCTCGGATATACCGAGGATCGCGGCGAAGAGCGCCAGCATGTCATCGGTTTGTTCGATCGCCTCGTCGATCGCCGCCTTGAGCGGCATGGGCTTGTCGGGACCCGCTGCGGCGGCCTCGAGCTTTTGGCGCAGCCGCGTCAGCGGGGTACGCAGATCATGGGCAACGTCGCCGGAAACCTGGCGCAGATTGTCGAGCAATCCGGCGATGCGATCGAGCATGAGATTGAGCGTGGTCGACAGGCGGTCGAACTCGTCGCCATTGCCCGTCAGCCGCATGCGGCTCGCGAGATCGCCGGCGATGATCGCTTCCGCCGTGCGGTTCATCGCGTCCAGCCGACGCTGCAACACGCGGCTGAGCACAAAGGCACCAGCGACGCCGATCGTCGCGATCAGCGCGAAGGCCGCGACAAACATCGGCACCATCCGCTGGTCGAGCTCCTCGATGGCTTCGGGGTCCGCGCCGACGATCAACGTGCCCCCGTCGGCTGTGCGCGATGCCAACACCCGCGTGTCGTCAGCGGTCCCGGCGGAATCGACGAAATTCATATGCGACCAACCCGGTGAGGGCCGGGACATGATCCGCTGTCCGGCAATTTTCACTCCTGCCGGATCGAGCAGCGCGTAGCGCATGTCACTACGCTCGTGTTCGGCGCGTCCGGCGACGGCTCGGAACAGCCCGACATCATCATCGGCGGCCTCGCGCAACACCGCAGCGCGCTCACCGATCACTCGCTGGTCGAGATCGTAGCGCAACTCGTTGCGCATCGCGAAATAGATCGACGCGCCCAGAACGAGGGTCAGGACGGTAAACGCTGCGCTGAAATACGCCGCCAGCCGAAAGGCGGTTGTCGAGGGCAGCTTAACCATCGATCATATAGCCAGCACCGCGTACCGTCTGGATCACGTCGCCATCGAAGCCAGCATTGAGTTTCGAGCGCAGCCGACTGATGTGCGTTTCGACAATGTTGGTCTTGGGGTCGAAGTGAAAATCCCACACGCGTTCGAGCAGCATCGTCCGTGTGACGATCCGTCCCGCGTTACGCATCAATTCCTCGAGCAAGGCGAACTCACGCGGCTGGAGATCGACACGCTGCCCAACGCGCCGCACCTCCCGTTTGAGGAGATTCATTTCGACGGGTCCGGCGCGAAGCATTGTCTCGGCGCTGAACCCGACCGGTCGTCGCGCAAGCGCGCTGATCCGCGCGGTCAGTTCGCTGAAGGCGAAGGGCTTGACTAGATAGTCGTCGGCACCCGCTTCCAGACCCTCGACACGGTCCTCGACGCGCGCCAGTGCGGTGAGGATCAGGACAGGCGTGGAGATGCCCGCCGCACGCAAGGATTTGAGCACGGCCATGCCATCGATGCCCGGTAACATGCGATCGAGGATGACGACATCGAACGCTTCCCCGGCAGCTAGAAACAGTGCCTCCCGCCCATCGGCGGCAGCGGATACCGCATGGCCGAGTTCGCGCAGTCCGCGTTCGACATACGCACGCGTTTCGCCGTCGTCTTCCGCGACCAGAACCTTGAGCACGTCCGTTCCTATCGCAGCCTGACTACACGAGCGCGCGCAAGAGCCAACCTTCGCGACTATACAATTTGCCAATCTATGTAGCCGCCGCGGCCTTGATACAGTAATGGAGCGCCCGCCCCGTCAAAGGGAGAGCGGGCACGCCGGGCGGTCAATCCGGATATGCGCCTTCCGCACTGTTCTCGAGTACCGCACCGGTCTTTGCATCGATGCCAACCTCGTACGTCCGGCGCGCGGACTTAATGTCGAACGAATAGCGCAGCCCGCTACCGCCGCTTTCTCTCTCAAGTTCTTGGTCGGTGATCACGCCCGGCCTAACCTTAAGCGCAGCTGTGCGAGCAGTCGCCAACGTCACCTTTGCCTGCGGCGCGAGTCGGGCACCCTTCAAGACAGCGGGATGGGCCGCGTTGGCCAGAGCTGCGATCGGAAGCAGAATGATAGCACCAGTAGCGGCATATCGCATAATAATCTTCCTCATGGGTCTAGCCCCACAAAGTGCATTATAGAGTACGCAACTTTGTCAGATGATGGCGAGGCGATTGACAATCGCCAATCCCGTGAAGCCCAAGCTTCACACCAAATAGCGCCGCGGGCCTACAAGATACATATGTGGTTGCCGGTTGTGCAGACCGATGAAGGGCAACCTGAAGAGCTGGCCATGAACGAATGACCGCCTTCAGGATACCTGTGGCGCGCGGTCGATCACGAAGGGGAAATTCTCGAAAGCTACATCACGAAGGCCCGGGACAAGAAGGCAGCGCTGGCGTTCATGAAGAAAGCCCTGAAGCGCCACGGATCTCCCGCTGCCATCGTCACCGACGGCCTCAAATCCTACCGCGCGTAATGAATGATTTGGGTAATGCCGAGAAGCAGGAGATTGGCAGGCACGCCAACAACAGGGTGGAAAACAGCCACCTGCAATTCCGACGACCAGATCGGGCAATGCTCCGATTTCGGCGAATGAAGACACTACAAAAGTTCGCCTCGGTCCATGCTAATGTCCACAATCACTTGAACCTCGAACGCCACCTCGTCAGCCGTGAAATCTAGAAAGAACGTCGATCCGCCGCGCTGGCCGAGTGGCAATCCCTCGCGAGTTAGGCAGCAGCCTTCAAAGACCGGGGCGCATCGTGGAGAGAGCGGTTCGCGTTAGACTGACAGCACCCATTTGACAGTACCAGATATGGAAATGACTGGCCCCGCCGCTCCGACACTGCCCGCTCAGAAGACAAAAATGCTGTTCATCACAACCACTCGACAGTTCGTCGATCGGAGGGGGAGCCAATCAGGCGCTCGATCTAATGTCGTCCGAGGCAACGCTCTCGATCGACTCTGTTTCCAATACCTCGTCCATACCACCACCACCGGGGCAGATTTATGAAACTTTCCGTCTTGGCCGTTGCGACCACAGCCGCCGTTGCAGCATGTTTGACTCCGTCGGCAGCCTCGCCCCCACTCTCTTCTGACAATCCCAGAATCTTCGCGGCGGGCACCATTTCATCGTCGGCGAGCGATGCAGCGATCAGCTTTAGTTGGGATGGCCGCGAGGCGTATTTCGAACGAGGAAATGGACAGACCTATGTGATAATGGTTTCGAACCGCGTTGCGGCCGGCTGGTCGACACCTAGGGTGGCCCCCTTCTCCGGCCACTGGCTTGATCTCGAACCCGCCATCTTTCCGGATGGGAAAAGCCTTATCTTCATTTCCAATCGTCCGACGTCTGCTTCGGGCGCGACCCTTGATGGGTATTATTACGGCAAGGTCCAGCCGGGTAAAGGTGGCAATCTCTGGCGTGTGGATCGGATCGGCGGAGCCTGGGGCAAGCCCTATCGGCTGCCGTCATCGGCCAACACCAACAATTCGATCTACGAACCCTCAATTGCGAGAAATGGGGATCTATATTTCCAGCAGGCGGACGCGGCATCGGGTGTTTTTCACCTCTTTTGCGCGCACGCAACCGGAGCGGGATACGAGAAGCCGGAACGGCTCGATCTCAAGGCTCCTGGCAACGCATCGGATATGGATGCCGCCATTGCCCGCGATGGATCCTACCTGATTTTCGCCTCGGACAGGGAGGACTCGGAAAACCGACTGTATATTGCCTTCAGGCAAGGAACGGTTTGGTCGACCCCGCAGGCTCTTGGATCGGACGTCAATGCGTCGCACTCGGTCGGTGACCCGCGCTTCGGCCCTGAACATGACCGGCTTTACTTTGTCAGTCGTCGCGTCGCGCCGCCCACGGGCGACGTAAATCGAGACCTGCGCCGTATCGGTCTGTGGAACAACGGCCTGACCAATATCTGGTCCACTTCCTTCGACGCGGAAGCATGGAGGCCACGCTGAAGCCGATGGTTGTTACGATGCGGGTTGCAATGAATGTCGGGTCCCGTCGTGCGATCGCGGCGCTGCTAGTTGGGGCTCTGGCTGTTCTTGCGGATATCGTACAAGCGCAGGCCACGCCGTCCTTTTCGAACGATGAGCATCTCCGCGCCAAGGAAATTGTTGCGCTGTCGCTTGAAGCGATGGGTGGTCGAGATCGGTTGATGGGAGTTCATTCGGTGAAACTCGACATCAGGACGGTCAGTTATCGTATCGAGGATTCAGAACGCGCCAATGGTCCTTATTGGCTGAACGTTGGTGTCGGTACGGAATGGCGAGACGAAGATGGCGCGCGTTATCGCAGCGAACTGGATGACGCATCAACGCCATCGCGCCGTCCATCGTGCGCAACGAGAAGATCGAGAGATTCATGTCGCCGCCGATGCAGGAGCGGGTGGCGGCAGCTCATCCGCTGCGCAGGATCGGCGAACCCTCAAATGTCGCCGACGCCGCCCTGTTCCTCGCATCCGATGCATCCTCCTGGGTCACTGGCCACGTGTTGGATGTCAACGGCGGCAAGGTGATGATCTGACCGGAAATAAAGGTGATTGAGATGATGCACTAGTCATCGCACCGCCGCTTAATGCTTGGACGGCACTGTCAGACCAACCAGGCAGGTGTTAGCGCCACGGCTTCGTCAAACTAGCCCGCATCTGGTTAGTTTTGCTCAAATTGCGATATCCGGAGTCGAGTGTCGGGTGAACACAGGCGAGGATTTCGCGAACATATCAGGTGATTAAAGACCATAGTTGTGACACTAACCAGATAGGAAAGCCGCTATCCCATTGTTTGACAGTGCCCACCCAGACACTCATTCATTTTCGACGAAGCGACATTTATAGTCGGTGGCGATGTCCGCCGCTCACGTGATGAGCACGATCTTTCCACCCCCGCCTTCTTGTAGCAACTCATGAGCAGCGCGAACGTCACGTAGCGACATGCGTCGGCTAATCGGCAAGACGAACTTGCCGTCTCGCACGTCATTGACAAACTCGCGCAGCTTTTCGGGATCGGCCTTGGCGAACACGCGGCCCACCTCAACCTGGGCAGCCCTTGCAGCCTCCTCCGGGAGCATCGACGCATAGCCGAACCGGCCGCCAGCCCTCACCTTCAGGAGAATCTTTGCCGCAATCTCCCCGCCTACCGTATCCGCGACGCCATCGACGGCCTCAAGCCTCCCGATGGCATCTTCGTCATCGAGAGCCACGATGGAATGAGCATCGAGGCTCTCAGCCTCCGCCAACTGGCGTGCGCGGACTCCGACGATGACCTTCGCGCCGACCTTCTTTGCAGTGTGCACAGCCGCGCGCCCGACGCTGCCGAGCGCACCACTGACGAAAATCGTCTGACCGGCTTCTGCCTTCGTGGCGAGACGGACGAGCTGGTCTCCGGTCAACGACACGAGCGGGATGGCTGCGGCATCGATCGGATCGACCCCGTCGGGAAGATGAGTCACTAATGCTGCCGGCACCGCCACGATCTCCGCGTAGGTCGCATCGGACATCGCGATCACACGATCGCCGGGCTGGAACTCTCGGACCGCGCTCCCAACCGCCATCACTACTCCACTCACATCTTTGCCTAGGATCGCAGGTAGTTCCAGCGGGAAGTCTTTCTGTCGGGCGCCTGAGCGAACCTTCCAATCGATCGGATTCACGCTCGTTGCCACTGACTTTATCAGCACGGTGTCCGGACCGATCGCTGGGTCAGGCACGCCATCTTCGTACCTCAGCACGTCCGGCTTGCCGTACTCATAAATACGAACTGCTTTCATCGCCCGTTCCTTCGCTTTTCGCTGGCCATCGTCAAACGCATAGGTTCGTCTCGTGGCGCCTCGACTTGTGATTTAAC
>JBDSKT010000075.1:0-5123 GCA_039916765.1 Sphingomonas sp. | reverse complement strand
GAGATCCACGGCCAGCATGACGATCGCGGCTTGCTCAATCCGCGCGGCCACCGCGCGCTGCTCGATTCGTTCGGTCGCATCGATATCGCGCCCACGACACGCGCCTATCGCGACTGGCGCGAGGCCGAGGAGTTGCTCGCCGGCGCCCACGCCGAGCAGGACGAAGCGGCGCGCGACCGCGACTGGCTCGATCATGCCGTCGCCGAACTGCGCGCCTTCGCGCCCGAGCCGGGCGAGGAAGCCATTCTGGCCGAGCGGCGTGCCGCGATGCAGCGCGGCGAGAAGATCGCCGGCGACCTGCGGACGATTGCCGATCTGCTCGACGGATCGGACGGCGGCCTTGCCAAGCTACGCCAGGCGGCGCGCGTGCTCGAACGCGTATCGGGGGATCACGTCGCGCTGGCCGAGGCGCTCGCCGCGCTGGACCGGGCGATCATCGAAGGAGCAGCGACGCAGGACAGGGTCGATGAGGCCGCCGATGCATTGGCGTTCGACCCCGCGCGGCTCGACGCCGACGAGACGCGGCTGTTCGACCTGCGCGGCCTTGCGCGCAAACACCGCGTCCAGCCAGACGAGCTCGCCGCGCTGACCGCCGAGCTGACCGCCCGACTCGAACGGATCGAGAGCGGGGGCGCAGGCCTCGCGGCGCTCGAACGCGCGGTCGCGCGAGCGTCCCAGGCGTATGACGAAGCTAGCGCGGCGCTTACCGCCGGGCGGACCGCCGCCGCGGAACGACTCGATGCGGCGGTCAAGGGCGAACTCGCCCCGCTCAAGCTCGATGCCGCGCGCTTTCGCACCGTCGTCGCGCCCTTGCCTCGCGACGGCTGGTCGGCATCGGGCAAGGACCGGGTCGAGTTCGAAATCTCCACCAACCCCGGCGCGCCGTTCGCGCCGCTGATCAAGATCGCCAGCGGAGGCGAGCTGTCGCGCTTCATTCTCGCGCTGAAGGTATCGCTTGCCGAACAAGGCAGCGCCGCGACGATGATCTTCGACGAGATCGATCGCGGCGTCGGGGGCGCGGTCGCCTCGGCGATCGGCGAGCGGCTCGGGCAGCTGGCGGAAGGCACGCAGTTGCTCGTCGTGACGCATAGCCCGCAGGTCGCCGCGCGCGGCGGCGACCACCTGCTGATCGCCAAGAGCCATGATGGCGTCGTCACGCGAACCGGCGTGGTCGCGCTCGATCCGGACGCGCGGCGCGAGGAGATCGCCCGGATGCTCTCTGGCGCGACGGTCACCGACGAGGCACGCGCGCAGGCGGCTCGGTTGCTGGAGGCAGGCTAGAAAGCCAGCGTCAGGGTCGTCGGGACGCTTGTCGGGTCTTCCGTCCGAGGTGGCCCACTGCGTTCCCCCAAGCATCGGCGCGTCCGGCCCCCTCGGCATGGCGCATCTCAATCCACACGCCCATACTCCACCATATCGCCGTCCTCCGCCGGCGTGGGAAAGTTGCGGCAAAGGCGCGACTTGATACCAGGGCGGCACTTCCCCTAGCTGGGTGGCATGGCCGAGCCCCTGCCCACCACCAACGCCGATGCCACCGCCATGCTGGAGGCGCTCGCCGCCGAGATTGCGCGGCACAACACGCTGTACCACACCGACGATGCGCCCGAGATTTCGGACGCGGAATATGATGCGCTGGTGCGGCGCAATGCGGTGGTCGAAGCGGCGTTTCCGCATTTGGTGCGCGCCGATTCGCCCGCCCGCCAGGTCGGCGCGGCGCCCGCCGCGCACCTTGCCAAGGTGGCGCATGCCCGGCCGATGATGAGCCTGGAGAATGCCTTTACCTATGACGAGGTGACCGAGTTCGTCGCGCGGGTGCGGCGCTTTCTCAATCTGTCGGGCGACACCCCCGTCGCGCTCACCGCGGAACCCAAGATCGACGGCCTGTCGTGCTCGCTTCGCTACGAGAGCGGTCGGCTGGTCCAGGCGCTGACGCGGGGCGATGGGCAGGTCGGCGAAGATGTTACCGCCAACGTGCGCACCATCCGCGATATTCCCGAGACGCTGTCCGGGCTGGCGCCCGATGTCTTCGAAGTGCGCGGCGAGGTGTATATGGCAAAGGCCGACTTCAACGCGCTCAACGCCCGCTTGCTCGCCGACGCGGATGATCCCGACAAGGCGCGCCAGTTCGCCAACCCGCGCAACGCCGCCGCCGGGTCGCTGCGTCAAAAGGATGCCGCGGTCACCGCCAGCCGCCCTTTGCGATTCCTTGCGCACGGATGGGGCGAGGCCGCGGCCCTGCCGGGCGACACGCAACTCGCCGTGATGCAAGCGATCGCCGATTGGGGCCTGCCGGTCAGCGACCTGCTGGTCCGCGCCGACGACGAGCATGCCGCCCTGTCGCAATATCGCTTGATCGAGAGCCTGCGCGCCGACCTGCCGTTCGACATCGACGGCGTGGTCTACAAGGTCGATCGGCTCGACTGGCAGGCGCGGCTCGGCGCCGTCGCCAAGGCACCGCGCTGGGCGCTGGCGCACAAATTCCCCGCCGAGCGCGCCGAGACGACGCTGGAGAAGATCGACATCCAGGTCGGCCGCACCGGCAAGCTCACCCCCGTCGCGCGACTGAAGCCGGTGACGGTCGGCGGCGTTGTCGTCACCAACGCGACGCTCCACAACGAGCACGAGATCGCGCGGCTGAACGCCTGGCCCGGCGACCGCGTCGTGCTGCAACGTGCCGGCGACGTCATCCCGCAGATCGTCGAGAACCTCTCACGCGACGAGAGCCGAGGCGCCTGGCCATTTCCCGCCACCTGTCCCGAATGCCATTCGGACGCCGTGCGCGAGGAGGGCGAGGTGGACGTTCGCTGCACCGGCGGACTGATCTGCCCGGCCCAGCGTATCGAGCGATTGCGCCATTTCGTCAGCCGTGGCGCGCTCGATATCGAGGGTCTTGGCCTCAAGCAGATCGAGGATTTCTACCATGACGGGCTGATCCACAGCCCGGCCGACATCTTCCGGCTGACCGAGGAACAACTGCTTCCGCGCAAGAAGGATGGACGCGTCTGGGCCAGGAACCTGCTCGACGCGATCGAGGCGAAGCGCATGCCCGATCCGGCGCGCTTTCTGTTCGGACTCGGCATTCGCCATGTCGGCGCAGTGACGGCGCGGGATCTGGTCAAGGCGTTCGGTACGGTCGAGCAGATCGCCGATGTCGCGCGGCGGGCGGCGGACGATGCCGAGTCCCGGGCGGAACTCGAGGCGGTCGAGGGAATCGGCCCGGTTGTCGCCGAGGCGCTGGCCGATTTCTTCGCCGAGGCGCACAATCGCGCGGCGTGGGACGATCTGCTGTCGCAAGTATCGCCCTGCGCATATGTGTCGACGGTTCGCGAATCACCCGTGAGCGGCAAGACTCTCGTGTTCACAGGCAGTCTCGAGACGCTGAGTCGCGACGAGGCCAAGGCGCAAGCCGAATCGCTGGGCGCACGGGTCGCCGGGTCGGTATCGGCCAAGACCGATCTGGTCATCGCCGGTCCTGGCGCCGGCTCGAAGCTGAAAAAGGCCGCCGATCTGGGCGTCGAGGTGATCGACGAAGCGGCCTGGGCGCAAATCGTAGCGGCCGCCCGCTAGCGATCGCAGCCGCGCGTGGTGATGTTTTTTTGCAACGCAACATGACTCGTTTGTGGTTATCAACAGCCCGCCAGTTGACTGTCATCTAAGCGTCATTTTTAGAGGGCAGAGGCGCGCTCGTGATGTGGACTCGGGGCCGCAGATAATTTCCGGTCAGGGCCGGCTACACAGGGGAATATATGCGACATCAATTGCTTCTGGGCGTGGCTGCGGTCGCGCTGATCGCTCCTGCCACCGCGAGCGCGCAGGAGACGACCTCGACGATTCGTGGCACGGTCACCGCCGGCGGCGCGCCGGTCTCGGACGCCACCGTGACGGTCGTGGATACTTCGACCGGCTCCCATACCGTTGTGACGTCGGACAAGGATGGCGGCTACGTCGCGAACGGCCTGCGGCCGGGCGGCCCCTACAGCGTCTCCGTTGCTGCCAAGGGTTATTCCGAGACGCAGGTGACGGACATCAACACCGTCGTCGCCCAGGCGTATGAAGTGCCCATCCGGCTCGAGACGGCCGGCCCCGACATCGTCGTCACCGCCAGCCGTGTCGCCGGCGCGGGCACCGTCGCGCAGGGTCCGACCACCGTGCTGCGTGCCAGCGACATCGCCTCCATCGCGTCGGTCAACCGCGACATTCGCGATCTCGAGCGGCGCGATCCGTTCGCGCGGCTCGACGACACCCCTGGCGGCGGGCGCGCCGTCTCGTTTGCGGGACAGAATGCGCGCTACAACCGCTTCACCGTTGATGGCGTTCCGATCACCGATAATTTCGGTCTCAACTCCGATGGCCTGCCCAGCCGCCGCAGCCCGATCCCGTTCGATGCGATTGGCCAGTTCCAGGCCAAGGTCGCGCCGTATGACGTGCGTGACGGCAACTTCCAGGGCGGCACGATCAACATCATCCTGAAATCGGGCACCAACGATTTCCACGGCACCGGCTTCTACGCGCGCTCGGGCGACGCCTTCCAAGGCGACAAGACCAAGTCGATCGCGATCACCGTTCCCAGCTACAAGGTCGAGAATTACGGCGCCGAACTTTCCGGCCCGATCATCAGGGACAAGGTGTTCTTCATGATCGCGGGCGAGCGGCTGCGTGGCGGCACGCCGCTGCCGGAAGGCACGACCGAGAACAACGTCGGCACGCCAATTCCCGGCATCAACCAGGCACAGGTCGATCAGGTCGTTGCCATCGCCAAGAGCAAGTACGGCTATGACGCCGGCGGCGTGCTCAATAATTCGGGCGACAAGGACGATCGACTCGTCGGCAAGCTCGACTTCCATCTGTCAGACCGCCAGCGCGTCTCGTTCACCGGCACTTACGCCAAGGACGAGATCAACATCAACAGCTCGAACACGTTCACGACCCCGCCGACCGGACTCGGTCTGTCGTCCAACGCCTATATCAAGGGCAACAAGCTCTACACCGTGGTGGGGCAGCTCAATTCGCAGTGGAGCGATGAATTTTCCACCGAGCTGCGTGGTTATTACAAGCATTACGACCAGATCGCCCAGCCGCTACTCGGCAACAACTTCGCGCAGTTCAAAATCTGCGACGCGGCG
>JBDSKT010000074.1:0-13432 GCA_039916765.1 Sphingomonas sp. | reverse complement strand
CTTTCGATGTGGGATCAGCAATCCGGCAGATCGTCGAGATTGTTGCGGGTAGTGTCGTCACGATCGGTGCGAAGATATTTGCCGCTCTGCCCCTGCACGACACGGATCTCGGTCGCCTTTTCGGGCCACTGGACATAATAACTGTGCGTGCCGCCTTCGATATCGGCGATGCAGTTTGCCGACGAGCGCGCAGACCAGGTTTCCCCGGGCTTGCACAGCGAGGTGATGTTGCCGTTGCGGTCCTTACCGCTGCGGGTGACTTGGCGACGTGCCATACTAAATTCCTTCCAAATCTTGCGTTGATTGCCTCAGCGGGACGGCCGCGGCGGCGTCAAAGGCTGCGGGCGCGGCGGCAATTCCGGCCGCATCGGGCGATCCGGAAATTCCGGCGGCGACGGGCGCCAGGGATATTCGACCATGCTCAATTCCTTCTCGAAGCGGCCGTCGCCGGCCTGTGCGGGGGCTGCCGGACCGGGATTTTTTCCGACAACGCGGCTGAGTCGGCAGCCACGCGCCCTTTGTGCCGCGACCTATCCACACTGTCAATATAAAGAACGTATAGAGTTTATGAAATTGACGTGTTTACGGAATTGACATCAGCGATCAGGCGGACTCTAAAGCGAGGATGGATATTACGGCGCTTTATCGAACGGTCGGCCAGCGCATCGTCTTGCGGCGCAACGAACTGAGCATGACGCAAGCGGAGCTCGGCACGCGGATTGCGTTATCGCGGGCCGCAGTCGCCAATATCGAGCGCGGGCATCAAAAGCTGTCGCTGCACCAGGTCTATCTGCTTGCCGAAGCGCTCGGGCTTGCGCTCAGCGATCTGCTGCCGGTTGCGGTCGATGGTGGTCAGACCGCGGGAAGCGTCGAGATATCCGGTGCTGACGATCTGAGCGACGCGGCGCGCCGTCAGATCGAGCAGCTCTATCTCGGCACCGGGGCCGGGTCGTGAGCGGCGCTTTGCGCAGCAGAAGCGAAATCCGCGCGCAAGCGCGCGCATTGCTGGCTGGCCACCACATTATCGCACCGCCCGTGCCCGTCGAGCGGATCGCAAAAGCGATGAATATCGCCATCCGCTATGCACCGCTCGAAGAAGATCTATCGGGCATGGCGTTCATCAAGGACAATGTCCGCGTGATCGCCGTCAATGCACTGCATCACCCTAACCGCCAGCGCTTCACGATCGCGCACGAACTCGCGCACCATGTCCTCCACGCTGACCAACTGTTGAACGGCGTCCACGTCGACAAGGTGGTGCTCAAACGGGACGCGCTTGCAGCAGGCGGCAGCGACGATATCGAAATCCAGGCGAATACGTTCGCGTCGGAACTGTTGATCCCCAAACAGTTGATTGAGTCCGTATTGGACCAGTCTGTCGATCTCAACGACGAAACCAAGCTACTTGCACTTGCACGACGCTTTAAAGTCAGTGTGGCGGCGCTTCAGTTCAGGCTGGCCGCACTCGAGTAGACCAAAAACGGGAGGGGTTAGTGGGATTCGTTTTCTACGACGTCGAAACGACCGGTACCGATTCGCATTTTGATCAGATCCTGCAATTCGCGGCGATTCACACCGATGCCGACCTGAACGAGATCGCGCGTTTCGAACGCCGCTGCCGTCTTATCCCCCACATCGTCCCTTCGCCCGGCGCACTCAAGGTGACGCGCGTTTCGATGGACCGACTGCTCGATCCGGCGCTGCCCAGCCATTATGAAATGGTCTGCGAAATCGCACATACGCTCACGTCCTGGGCGCCCGCGATCTTCCTTGGCTGGAACACGCTTGATTTCGACGAGCATATGCTGCGCCAAGCGCTCTACCAGTGCCTGCACGCGCCGTATCTTACCAATACCGAAGGCAGCAGCCGGTGTGACGCGATGAAGATCGCGCAGGCGCTTCAGGTGCTGGCCCCGGGCGTGCTCGAGGTGCCGATCGGCGCGAATGGCCGCCCGACTTTCAAGCTTGACCAGCTGGCACCCGCCAACGGTTTTGGGCATTTGAACGCGCATGACGCGCTCGCGGATGTCGAGGCGACATTACACATCTGCCGCCTGATCCGCGACCGGGCGCCCGATCAATGGTCGAATGCCTTGCGGTTTTGCCAGAAGGCATCCGCGATCGAGTTCATGGAGGAAGCGCCGGCCTTCGCCATCACCGAATGCTATTTCGGCCGGCCCTTTCACTATGCCTTAGCCAAATTGCCGACCGAGGCGCAAATCGGCTCGTCGGTAGTCACCTATGATCTTCTGGTTGATCCCGACGACCTGCGGGCATTGGATGACGCCGCCTTGGCCCAGCGCCTCGGCCGCAAGATCAAACCGGTCCGCCGGGTGCGGGCGAACGCCGCGCCTTTGCTGCACGACATTTACGATTTCGATCAGTTCGACGGACTAACGCCCGATATGCTCGTCGCGCGCGCAGAAGATGTCCGTTCGGATGATGTGCTATGCGCACGGCTGATCGCCGCCGCCCAGCGCCAACCCGTCGCGGTAAGCCCTTATATCGAAGCACAGATCTACGATGATTTCAGCGGCGATGCCGACCGGGTGCGCATACAGGACTTCCATGCCGGCGATTGGACAGCGCGGGCAGCGATCGTCGCGGCCTTCGAGGATCGGCGACTTGTCGAGCTTGGCGAGCGGCTAGTCTTCTATCATGCACCGCACTGCTTGCCCGATGGCGCGCAGGCACGCATCGGACGCGCGCTTGCCCGCGGCGCGCGGTTGGCGTCGATCTGCTCGGGCGCGTTCGTCCTCGCCGCCACCGGACTGCTCGACGGTCGGCGGGCTACCACCCATTGGCGCTACGCCGAGGCGCTCCGGCACCGTCATCCGGCGATAACCGTCGATGCCGAGATCCTGTACATCGACGACGATCCGATTTTCACATCCGCGGGCAGCGCGGCGGGAATCGATCTGCTGCTCCATCTCGTTCGCCATGATCATGGCGCCGAGCGCGCCAATGCCGTCGCGCGTCGCCTCGTCATGACGCCGCACCGCCAGGGCGGCCAGGCGCAGTTCATCGAGCGGCCGCTGCTGCCGACGCGCGCCGGCCGCCTCGCGCCGCTGATCGACGCCATGCACGCCGATCCGGGTCGCGATCACCGGATCGCCGATCTGGCGAGGGCGGCATTGATGAGCGAGCGGACCTTTCTCCGGCGGTTTTTCGAGGCGACCGGCACGACGCCCGGCAAATGGCTCATCGCACTGCGGATCGATCGGGCGAAACAGCATCTCGAGACGGGCCGGCTGACGATGGAGGCGGTAGCCTCGGCCGCCGGATTCGGTACGGCGGAGACGCTTCGCCACCATTTCCGCCGCGCCGTGGGAATTTCGCCGGCCGATTATCGCCGCCGCTTCGAACGGCACGCGCCACCAGCGCCTCCGACTGGAGTTGGCGCCGCGTCGTAAGAGCGAGGGCTGTCCTGGGGTACTTTCGAGAGAAGGCGGATGCCTCCGCCAGGAACGACGGCGTCCGCGCCCGGCTGTTAGTTCCGCCGCCAGCTTGGCGACCGCTGCGGCTCGCCCAAGCGCGACACATCACCCCGCGCGAGCGGCTCCGCGGTTGCGTGCCGTTACAGCGGCAGGCGCGGCTGTTCCCTGACGCCCGCCGCGCGTTCGTGATCGAGGAACCAGCGCTTCCGGTCGAGGCCGCCACCAAATCCAGTCAGCGAGCCGTCCGCCCCGATCACCCGGTGGCAGGGAATGACGATCGGAATCGGGTTCGCGCCGTTGGCAAGCCCGACCGCGCGCATCGCGGATGGGCGCCCGATGCGCTCGGCGAGCATACGGTAGCTGATCGTCTCGCCCAGCGGGATGGCGCGCAATTCCTGCCAGACCGAGCGCTGGAAGTCGGTGCCGCCGGTGGAGAGGGGCAGATGCTCGAACGCTCCCGGCTCGCCGGCGAAATACGCTTCGAGCGCCGACACCGCCGCCGACTTGCCCATTCCGGAAAGACGCGCGCCCGAAACCCCGTAACGACGCCGTAGATCCGCCTGCAGGCCATCCTCGCATTCACCCCACGCCACCGCGACGAGGACCCCCACATCGTCGGTCGCGACGAGCAGATCACCCACCGGGGAGGGCATATCCTCGATCCGAACCACGGTCGGCGAAGTGGCGGCGTCGTCCGTCGTGCCGGCCGGAACTGTGTGTCGCATCGCCGCCCCCGTCTTTCGTGCGCGTCAGAGTTTTTCGGTCAGCTCGGGCACGATCTTGAACAGATCACCGACCAATCCGATGTCCGCGACCTGGAAGATCGGTGCGTCCTCGTCCTTGTTGATCGCGATGATCGTCTTCGAATCCTTCATCCCCGCGAGATGCTGGATCGCGCCCGAGATGCCGATCGCGATATAGACTTCGGGCGCGACGATCTTGCCGGTCTGGCCGACCTGATAATCGTTGGGCACATAGCCCGCATCGACCGCCGCGCGGCTCGCGCCGACGCCGGCGCCGAGTTTGTCGGCGAGCGGCTCGATCAGCGAATGGAAGTTTTCACCGTTCTGCAGCGCTCGGCCACCCGAGACGATGACCTTGGCGCTGGTCAGTTCGGGGCGCTCGGACTTGGCGATCTCGCTACCGACATAGGTCGATACGCCCCGATCGGCGCTGGCCCCGGCGACTTTCTCGATCGCGCCAGACCCACCCGAGGTGGCGGCCTTCGCGAACGCGGTGCCGCGCACGGTGATAACGAGTTTCTTGTCGCTGGTCTGCACCGTCGCGATGGCGTTTCCGGCATAGATCGGGCGGGTGAAGGTGTCCGCGCTCTCGACCGACAGGATGTCCGAAATCTGCATCACGTCGAGCAAGGCGGCGACGCGCGGCGCGATGTTCTTGCCGTTCGAGGTGGCGGGGAACAGAACCGCGTCGTGATGTCCCATCAGCTCGACCACCAGCGGCGCGACGTTCTCGGCCAGCGCATGGGCATAGGCCGCGTCGTCGGCGACGTGCACCTTGCCCACGCCGGCGATGGTCGCGGCTTCGGCGGCGACGCCGTCCACGCCCTGCCCGGCGACCAGCAGATGTATCTCGCCGAGCTTGGCCGCGGCGGTGACCACCGCGAGCGTGGCGTCCTTGACGGATGCACCGTCATGTTCGACCCAGACGAGCGTCTTCATTTCGCGACTCCCCCCCTTACAATTCCTAGGGCTTTCAACTTGGCGACCAGTTCATCGACATCGGCGACCTTGACGCCCGCGATGCGCTTCGCCGGCTCGACCACCTTGAGCGTGGTGAGGCGCGGGGCGACATCGACGTCGTAATCGGCCGGCGTCTTCTGCTCCATCGGCTTGGACTTGGCCTTCATGATGTTGGGCAGCGAGGCATAGCGCGGTTCGTTGAGGCGCAGGTCGGTGGTGATCACCGCCGGCAACGTCAGCTTCTCGGTCTCCGATCCGCCATCGACCTCGCGCGTCACGGTGACACTGTCGGCGGCGAGTTCGACCTTCGACGCGAAGGTCGCCTGGCCGACGCCGAGCAGCCCCGCCAGCATCTGCCCGGTCTGGTTGTTGTCGTCGTCGATCGCCTGCTTGCCGAGGATGACGAGGTCGGGCTTCTCGGCTTCCACGATCGCCTTGAGCAACTTGGCAACGCCCAGCGGCTCGACCTTCTCCTCCGACACGACAAGGATCGCACGATCGGCGCCCATCGCCAGCGCGGTCCGCAGCGTTTCCTGCGATTTCTGCTCGCCGATCGACACGACGACGATCTCGGTGACCCCGGCCGCCTTCAGCCGGATCGCCTCCTCGACCGCGATCTCGTCGAACGGGTTCATGCTCATCTTGACGTTGGCGAGATCGACCCCGCTTCCGTCCGCCTTCACGCGGGGCTTCACGTTGTAATCAAGCACGCGCTTGACCGGGACCAGCACCTTCATCGCGTATCTCTCCGTCTATCCGAACGCTTTCCTGGGGAGGGGCGTCAGGCGGCTTTCTTCACCTCGGCGACGATCTTGCGCGCCGCATCGCCCAGATCGTTGGCGGCGACTATCGCCAGGCCCGAGCCTGACAGGATCGCCTTGCCCTGCTCGACGTTCGTGCCTTCCAGCCGAACCACCAGCGGCACCGAAAGGTTCACTTCCTTCGCCGCCGCGACGATCCCTTCGGCGATGATGTCGCACTTCATGATGCCACCGAAGATGTTGACCAGGATGCCCTTCACCGCCGGATCGGCGAGGATGATCTTGAACGCCGCCGTCACCTTCTCCTTCGACGCGCCGCCGCCGACGTCGAGGAAATTGGCGGGAAACATGCCGTTCAGCTTGATGATGTCCATCGTCGCCATCGCGAGGCCGGCGCCGTTGACCATGCAGCCGATATCACCGTCGAGCTTGATATAGGCGAGGTCGTACTTCGACGCCTCGAGCTCGGCCGGATCCTCCTCGGTTTCGTCGCGCAGCTCCATCAGGTCCTTGTGGCGGAACATCGCGTTGCCGTCGAACGCGACCTTGGCGTCGAGCACCATCAGCTTTGCCCCCGAACCAGTATCTTCCGTCACCGCGAGCGGGTTGATCTCGATCTGCTCGGCATCGGTGCCGAGGAACGCGTCGTACAGCTTGGCGGCGACGTTGGTCGCCTGCTTGGCGAGATCGCCCTCCAGTTCCAGCGCGGCGGCGACGGCGCGGCCGTGATGCGGCATGAAGCCGGTCGCGGGATCGATGTCGATCGCGTGGATCTTCTCCGGCGTGTCGTGCGCGACGGTTTCGATGTCCATCCCGCCCTCGGTCGAGGCGACCATCGAGATTCGCCCGGTCGCGCGGTTGACGAGAAGCGCGAGGTAGAATTCCTTGGCGATGTCGACGCCGTCGGTGACGTAGAGCCGGTTGACCTGCTTGCCGTGCTCGCCGGTCTGGATCGTCACCAGCGTGTTGCCGAGCATGTCCGTGGCCGCGGCGCGCACCTCATCCTCGGTCTTGGCGAGGCGGACACCGCCCTTGGCGTCGGGGCCAAGTTCCTTGAACTTGCCTTTGCCGCGCCCACCGGCATGGATCTGCGCCTTCACGACATAGAGCGGCCCGGGCAGCTTCTTCGCGGCGGCAACCGCTTCTTCGACCGACAGCGCGGCAAAGCCCGCGGGGACGGGAACGCCAAACTTGGCGAGCAATTCCTTGGCCTGATATTCGTGGATGTTCATGGGGCGGCCATGCCTTTTAAAAATTCGGGGGGATGCTCGGCCTAAAGCACACGCGCGCGCGTGAATCCACCCCCTGGAGGCATCCCTCGCCATGGCCCATGACAGGCCCTATATCGCCCGGACGATGACCGCGCCCGCCGCAATCCTGCTATTCCTTGTCACCGTGCTGGGCATGGAGGGCTTCGCCTATGCCGCGCACCGCTGGGTGATGCACGGCCCCGGTTGGTTCCTCCACGCGAGCCACCACGCCCCGCGCCACGGCGCCTGGGAGCTCAACGACCTCTATGCGGCGATCTTCGCGCTGCCCTCGATCGTGCTGATCCTGGGCGGCGTGCAGCTCGGCTGGTGGCCCGGTTGCACTTGGATCGGCGCGGGAATCGCGGCATATGGCGCGATCTATTTCGGTTTCCACGACGTGATCGTCCACCAGCGCCTGCCCAATCGCTACGTCGCGCGGTCGCGCTACATGAAACGGATCGTCCAGGCGCACCGACTGCACCATGTCGTCGAGACCAAGCGGGGTACGGTGAGCTTCGGATTCCTCTGGGCGCCGCGGCCGGAAGCGCTTAAGGTGGAACTCAAGCGCCGCGACCGCGCAGGGGTCCGCCCGCCGGTGCCGCGACGCGAAACGTTTGCCGATCGCTAACCTTTGCGGCGTACGATTATGCCATGGATCACAACATCTTCTCCCACGCGACCGAGTCAGCCGTGACCGACGATGGCCGCGGCGCCGAGCGCAAGGGCGTGGTGATGCGCGCGCAGCTGCGCGACCGCAATTCCGCCAAGTACAAAGTCGCATTGCTCGACCTGTCGACCAGCGGCTTTCGCGCCGAATCGACCCATGCGTTCCACCAGGGCGAGACGGTGTGGTTGACCGTGCCGGGCTTTGCCGGGCAGCAGGCGGTGGTCAAATGGGCGACGCCGTTCGAATGCGGCTGTGCCTTCGTCGCGCCGCTCTACCCGTCGGTATTCGAACATATCGCGGCGATCGCCGCGCGCGGCTAATCGAACAGGCTCGACACCGACGATTCGTCGGCGATCCGCTTGATCGCCTCGCCGAGCAGCGGCGCGATGGTCAGGTGGCGAATGCGCTTCGATACGCCGATCGTTTCCTGGTTGCCGATCGAGTCGGTGATCACCAGCTCCTCGAGCACCGACCCGTCGACACGCGCCACTGCGCCGCCCGACAGCACGCCGTGGGTGACATAGGCGACAACACCCGCCGCGCCGGCTTCCTTCAGCGCGGCGGCGGCATTGCACAGCGTGCCCGCCGAATCGACGATATCGTCGACCAGCACGCAGAACCGCCCCTCCACCTCGCCGATGATGTTCATCACCTCGCTCTCGCCGGCGCGCTCGCGCCGCTTGTCGACGATCGCCAGCGGCGCGTTGTCGAGCCGCTTGGACAGCGCGCGCGCGCGAACCACGCCGCCGACGTCGGGCGAGACGACCATCAGGTTCTTGCCGCCGTGGCGTGCATGGATATCAGCCGACATCACCGGCGCGCCGAACAGATTGTCGGTCGGAATGTCGAAGAAGCCCTGGATCTGCCCGGCATGGAGATCGACCGACAGCACGCGGTCGGCCCCCGCCACGGTGATCAGATTGGCGACGAGCTTGGCCGAAATCGGCGTGCGCGGCCCGGGCTTGCGGTCCTGCCGGGCATAACCGAAATACGGCACGACGGCGGTGATCCGCTTGGCCGACGCGCGCTTCAGCGCATCGATAATGATGAGCAATTCCATTAGATTGTCGTTCGCGGGATAGCCGGTCGATTGCACCACGAACACATCCTCGCCGCGGACATTCTCCTGGATCTCGACGAAGATCTCCTCGTCGGCGAAGCGCCGGACCAGCGCCCTGGTCAGCGGCGTCTCGCAATAGTCGGCGATCGCCTGGGCGAGCGGCGGATTGGAATTGCCGGTCATCAGTTTCATCGCGCGCGCCCTCCCGGCAGGAAGCGGTGTCCTTAGAGGCGCGCCCGCGCAACGGGAAGGGGGCATTGCCGCGCCGTCCGGTGGTGCTAGAGCCGCACGATGACCGTCCTCACCCGTTTCGCTCCCTCGCCGACCGGCACGCTCCACGTCGGCAACATCCAGATGGCGCTGCGCAACTGGCTGTGGGCGCGTAAAAATGGCGGGCGCTTTGTTCTGCGGATCGACGATACCGATGCCGAACGCAGCGAGGAACGCTTCGTCGAGGCGATCCGCGCCGATCTCGCCTGGCTCGGGCTGATGCCGGACGACGAGGTGCGCCAGTCCGCGCGGTTCGACCGGTACGAGGCACGGTTCGCGACGCTGCGCGATACGGGGCGGATCTACCCGGCCTATGAAACCGCGCAGGAGCTCGACCTCAAGCGCAAGATCGCCGCCGGGCGCGGGTTGCCGCCGGTCTACGACCGCGCCGCGCTGGCGCTGTCGGACGCCGACAGGAAGGCGTTGGAGGCCGAGGGCCTGCGCCCGCATTGGCGCTTCAGGCTCGATCACGCAGCGCCGATCGAATGGGACGATCTGGTGCGCGGCCACCAATGCTTCGACGCCGCGACGATGAGCGACCCGGTGATCCGCCGCGCCGACGGATCGTGGCTGTATATGCTCCCCTCGGCGATCGACGATGCCGAGATGGGCGTCAGCCATGTCGTGCGCGGAGAGGATCATGTCTCCAACACCGCGCTCCAGCTCCAGATGTTCGCGGCGATGGGTGCGACGCCGCCGGCTTTCGCACATGCCGCCTTGCTCACCGGTAGCGAGGGCAAATTGTCCAAGCGGCTCGGCTCGCTCGGCGTCGAGCATTTCCGCGAGAGCGGGATCGAGCCGGAGGCGATCAGGGCATTGCTCGCGCGGCTCGGCACCAGCGATCCGGTCGAGCCGATCGCCGATCCGGCGGCGCTGATCGCGAGTTTCGATTTCGCCCGGTTCGGCCGCGCGCCGGCGCGTTTCGACGAGGCGGAGCTTGGCGCGCTCAACACCAAGATCGTCCATCAGTTGCCGTTCGAGCACGTCGCGGCGCGGCTCCCGGCGGGGATGGGCGCGGCGGAGTGGGAGGCGGTGCGCCCCAACCTCGCGACGATCGCCGATGCCGCCGACTGGTGGCACGTGATCGAGGGTCCGATCGACGCGACGATCGACCCGGCCGACGCCGATTACCTCGCCGAGGCGGCATCGGTCGCCGGCACGATCGACTGGACCACCGACCCGTGGCACGCGCTGACCGCCGCGCTCAAGGCGAGCAGCGGCCGCTCGGGCAAGGCGTTGTTCCTCCCGCTGCGCCGCGCGCTCACCGGCCGCGACCACGGCCCCGACATGGCCGCGCTGCTGCCGCTGATCGGGCGCGACCGCGCCATCGCCCGCCTGTCGCGCCAATGAGACGTTATATCTCTTGCGCATGTTAGGTTATGTTGTAACATCCTGCCTCGTACCGGGCGAAGACTTCGGACGATCAACCCAAGGAGAGTGATGGGAGACAGGTCATGCAAACGCTCCGCTATACCGACGGATATCGACCCGCCGCGGGCACCCGCCCGGGCAGCCTGACGCTCACGCTGCTGGTCGGCGGCGCGATCGTCTCGGCGATGTTCTTCGTCAGCCCGCATTTCGCGCGCGATCCAGAAACGCATATCAAGGGCATCAACATCCCGCTCGATCCGCCGCCGCCGCCCGATCCGCGACCCAAGCCGAAGCAGCCGCCGAAACTCGAGCGGCGATCCGACATCGTGGTGCCGCCGGTCCAGCCGGTGGTGAAGACCGACCCCGCTCCGATGGTCAAATTCACCCCCACGCCGCCCTTGTCGGGCGATCTTGCCGGCGAAGGCACCGTTCCGGCCAAGATCGAGCCGGCCAAGCCGCCCATGCTCACCGGTGCGGAGCTCGACCAGCGCTATGCCGCCAATTTCCAGCCCGTCTATCCCGCCGATGCGATCCGCGACGGGCGCGAGGGCCATGTCACGGTACGCGTGCTGATCGGCACCGACGGCCGGGTCCGCGAGGTCGAGAAGCTCGCCGCGCCGAGCGATTCGTTCTTCGAGGCGACTCGCAAGCGGGCGCTGGAAAAATGGCGCTTCCGGCCGGCGACGCGCGATGGCGTGCCGTACGAGACGTGGAAGACCGTCGGCGTGACCTTCGTTCTCAACGAGTCGTAACGGCGTGGAAACCGCGCGAGGGCTGGAACCCGCCCTCGCGCGGGCCTATCTGGGGCGCATGAGCTTCTGGCGCCGAATCTCGCCCCTGCGGGCCGCGACCGATCTGTACCGCTACCTGCGCACGCGGCGGCGGCACGAGGTGGTGTTTCTGGTCCTGTCCTTTTCGCTGACCTGGGCGATCATGCTGGCGATGATCAAGGATTCGCGCATCGAGCATCCGTACAAGCGCGACATCCAGTATTTCCACAACTGGCGTGCCGACCGCAGCGACGCCGAAATCCTCGCCCAGCAGAAGATCGACGGGCCGAAGGAAGCCGCCGCCAAGGCCGCGCAGGAAAAGCGCGAGGCCGATCAGCGCGCGGTGTTCAAGCGGATGGACGATCAGATGAACGCGATCGGCCTCTGAGCGACGATCGGCTTTCGCGCGACGAACGCTGGATGGCGGCGGCGCTTGCGCTCGCCGAACGCGGGCGGGGCCGAACCGCGCCCAATCCCAATGTCGGGTGCGTGATCGTGCGCGACGGCCGGGTGGTCGGGCGCGGCTGGACCCAGCCCGGCGGACGCCCGCATGCCGAGGCGGCGGCATTGGCCCAGGCGGGCGAAAAGTCGCGCGGCGCGACTGTATATGTCACGCTCGAACCCTGCGCCCACGCCTCGCCGCGCGGCCCGGCCTGCGCCGGTCTGCTGATCGCCGCCGGCGTGGCGCGAGTCGTCGCCGCGATCCGCGACCCCGATTCGCGCACCGACGGCGCCGGCTTCGCGCGGCTGGGCGACGCGGGAATCGCGGTCGAGACCGGGGTCGGCGCCGAAGCGGCGTGGCGGTCGATGGCCGGTTTTCTCACCCGCCGCGCGCTTGGCCGTCCGCATGTCACGCTCAAGCTCGGCCTGTCGCTCGACGGCGCCACCGCGACGGCGTCGGGACAAAGCCGCTGGATCACCGGCGCCGAGGCGCGCGCCCACGCCCATCTCGAGCGTAGCCGGCACGAGACGATCCTGGTCGGCCGTGCGACGTGGGAGGCGGACGCCCCCGCGCTCGACGTGCGGCTGGCGGGGCTCGAGGAGCGATCGCCGCGACGCGCGATCCTGTCCTCCCGCCCCGGCCCTGTCGGCGGCCAGGGTGACAATGTGATCCGACTGTCCGCGCCGCAAGATGTCGCCACCCTTGCCGGCGACCACCTCCTGGTCGAGGGCGGCGCGGCGACCGCCGCCGCGTTCCTCGCCGCCGACCTGGTCGATCGGCTGCTGCTGTACCGCGCGCCGATCCTGATCGGCGGCGGGCGGACGCTGCCCGATATCGGCCTGACCGACCTCGCCGCCGCGCACGGCCGCTGGCGCCTGCACGATGCACGGACGCTTGGCAGCGACCGGCTCGAGGTTTACGAGCGCGTCAGGGAGCCAGCCTGACGTGTTTACCGGCATCATCACCGACATCGGCACGATCCGCAGCGTCGAGGCGCGCGGCGATATGCGCGTCGTGATCGAGACCGCCGCCGATCTCGCCCGGCTCGATCTGGGCGCGTCGATCGCCTGCTCGGGCGCGTGCATGACGGTGGTGGACAAAGGCGCCGATTGGTTCGCGATCGACGTGTCGGGCGAAAGCGTCGCGCGCACCGCGCCCGGCCAATGGACGCAGGGCTGCCAGCTCAACCTCGAACGCGCGATGAAGCTCGGCGACGAACTCGGCGGGCATATCGTCACCGGCCATGTCGACGGCGTGGCGACGGTCCTCGGCGTGTGCGAGGCGGGCGATTCGAAGCGGATCGGCTTCGCGGTGCCGGCGGCGCTCGCCCCCTTCCTCGCGCCCAAGGGATCGGTGACGGTGGACGGCGTGTCGCTGACCGTCAACGAGGTCGCCGACCGGGAAGACGGCACGACGCATTTCGCCATCAACCTCATCCCGCACACCCAGAACATCACGACGCTCGGCGCGCTGGCGCCCGGCGACGCGGTCAATATCGAGATCGACGTGCTCGCGCGTTATCTCCAGCGCATGGAGGCCTATCGTGCCAAAAGCTGAGCAGAAAACGGCGGAGCTGGCGCGGCTGCGCCACGGCTTCCTGTCCTCGCCCGAGGAAATCATCGACGAGGCGCGCAACGGCCGCATGTTCATCCTGGTCGATGACGAGGACCGCGAGAATGAGGGCGATCTGGTGATCCCCGC
>JBDSKT010000073.1:0-5385 GCA_039916765.1 Sphingomonas sp. | reverse complement strand
TATGCCGCGTTCGGCAAGATGCGCGAGCAGATCGACCGGATGGCGGCGCAAGCCGAATTCGGTGTCGGCGGCGAGCATGACGAAGTGCTCGCGATGTACAAGATGTTCGCCTATGATGAGGGCTGGTCGCGCCGCATCAACGAGGCGATCGACAGCGGATTGACCGCCGAGGCCGCGATCGAGCGGGTCCAGCAGCGGACGCGGACGCGGATGCGCCAGATCGACGATCCGCTGCTCGCCGACCGGATGCACGATCTCGAAGATCTGTCCAACCGGCTGCTGCGCATCGTCTCGGGCCAGATGGGCACGGCGGCGCAGATGGGCCTGCGCCAGGATACGATCCTCATCGCCCGCAACCTCGGCCCCGCAGAACTGCTCGAATATGATCGCCGGCGGTTGAAGGGCGTGGTGCTCGAGGAAGGATCGCTGACCGCGCACGTGACGATCGTCGCCCGCGCGATGGGGGTGCCGGTGCTCGGTCGCGTCAAGGGCGTGCGCCGTCAGATCGCCGAGGGCGATCTGCTGCTGCTCGATGCGGGCGAGGCGAATGTGTTCGTGCGCCCGTCGGCGGCGATGGAAGAGGCGTTCGAGGCACGTGCCGCGCTGCGCCAGAAGCGCCGTGCCGTCTTCGCCGCGCTGAAGGCCGTCGCGCCGCAGACCAAGGATGGTCACCGCGTGACGGTCATGGTCAATGCCGGGCTGCGCGACGACGTCGCCGCGCTCGATACGACGGGGGCCGACGGCATCGGGCTGTTCCGCACCGAATTCCAGTTTCTGGTGTCGTCGACATTGCCGTCGCGTGAGCGTCAGCAACGGCTCTACAAGGATGTGCTGGACGCGGCGGGGGACAAGCCCGTGATTTTCCGTACGGTGGACATTGGCGGCGACAAGGCGCTGCCGTACCTCGCGCCGGACGACAATGACGAAAACCCGGCAATGGGCTGGCGTGCGCTGCGCCTCGCGCTCGATCGGGCTGGGTTGATGAAGGTCCAGGCGCGCGCGTTGCTCGAAGCGGCGGCGGGGCGAACCCTGTCGGTGATGTTCCCGATGGTCTCCGAAGCGTGGGAGTTCGACGAGGCGCGCGAGCTGTTCGAGGCGCAGCGCGCGCATCTCGCGGCGCGGGGCAAGAAGCTGCCGACGCATATCCGTTACGGCGCGATGCTCGAAGTGCCGGCGCTCGCCGAACAGCTCGACCTGCTGCTGCCGAATATCGATTTCCTGTCGGTCGGGACCAACGACCTGACGCAGTTCCTGTTCGCCGCCGATCGCGCCAACCCCAAGCTTGCCGAGCGCTATGACTGGCTCAGCCCGTCGATCCTGCGTTTTCTGGCCCGTGTCGTGGGTCCGTGCCGCGACGCGGACGTTCTGCTTGCCGTGTGCGGCGAGATGGGTGGACGGACCCTGGAGGCGATGACGTTGATCGGGCTCGGTATCGACCGGCTGTCGATCACGCCGGCCGCGGTCGGTCCGATCAAGGCGATGTTGCGCACGCTCGATCGCGCCGCGTTGAAGCTGTGGTTGGCCGAGCAGCTTATCCACCCACCGCGTGACATGCGCGGCGCGCTTGCCGATTGGGCGCGCGAGCACGGCGTCGAACTGGCGTAATTGCGTGGCGGAACCAGCGCACAGCCGTTGACAGGCGCGCGGGGCTGCGGGAGATGTTCACCATCGCAGGGGCGCAAGGGCCGCAACCACCCTGCCGGAGAATGCGATGACCAGTCCAGACCCCGGTGAGGAAGCGACCTTGTTCCCGAAGAGCGCGGGCGAACGCCTGCGTGAGGCGCGCGAGGCGCAGGGACTTTCTCTGGCCGAGATCGCCGCGCGTACCCGCGTGCCGCTGCGCCAGCTGGAGGCGATCGAGAATTCGGACTACGCCCAGCTTCCGTCGGTCACCTATGCCGTGGGTTTCGCCAAATCCTATGCCCGCGCGGTAGGGATCGACGAAGTCGCGGTCGCGCGCGAGGTGCGCGGCACCAACGACCAGAACGTGCGCCGCACCGAATATGAGGTGTATGAGATCAGCGATCCCAAGCGCGTGCCGAGCCGGGGCATCGCCTTGTTCGGTGTTTTTGCCGCGCTGCTGCTGCTGATCGCGGCGGGTATCTGGTTCGGCACGAACTGGTTCCGGGGTGACGACAGCGCTCCGCCGCCTGCGCCAATTGCCGAAACCGTGCCCGGAGCCGCGCCGTCGCCCGTGCCGACCAATCCCGCCGCCGGTGGCGGGCAGGTTACGCTGACCGCGAGCGACGACGTGTGGCTGCGGGTGTATGACGCGGCGGGCAAGACGCTGTTCCAGAACACGCTCAAGCCCGGCGAGCATTACGACGTGCCGCCGGAGGCGAACGGCCCGATGATCAACGTCGGTCGCCCCGACAAGCTGCAGGTCATGGTCAACGGCACGGCGATGGCGCCGCTTGGCACCGGCAAGGTCGCGATCAAGGATGTCGGCATCAGTGCCGCCGCACTCATCGCTCGCCCGGCGGGTTCCGCTGTTACGCCCGCTGTGGCGCCCACCACGCCCACATCCCGTGCCAAGCCCGCGGCGCGACCGTCGGCGGGCGCCGCGCCGCGTTCGGAAATTCCCGCGCTCAACATCGCCGCGCCCGCTTCGCAGCCGGCGCCCGCCACAGCCGCAACGCCGTCACCACAATGACTGGCGACCGCCGCGCGGATTGGCTAGGGTCTTGGCTTCTTTGGCACCGGGGGGTGGACCGTGCGTAATCCAGTATTGAAGGCTATGTTGCTGGCTGGGCTAAGTCTGGCGCCAGTTGCCGTGCGGGCGCAGTCGGCGATCGAAGGTCGCGTCGATCGGCTCGAAAGCGTGATGCGCGCGGTGCAGCGCAAGGTGTTTCCGGGCAGCAGCGGGCAATTCGTCCAGCCCGACAACCGCCCCGCGACCGTTCCGTCGGTGTCGCCCGGCAGTCCCGCGTCCAGCCCGGTCGCCGACCTCGACGCGCGCGTCAACGCACTCGAATCGCAGATGAACGGGATGACCGGGCAAATCGAGACGACGACGCACAAGCTGCAACTGCTCGAGGATGCGTTCAACGCCTACAAACGCGCGAACGACGCGCGGCTCAAGGCGACGGACGATCCGGGTTCGTCAACCACCAGCGCGACGCTCGGCGATCCGGTGGGGTCCGCCGCGCCATCGGCCGCGAAGCCGACCATGGGTGCGCAGGTCAAGACATCCGGGGCGGGCCTTGCCAAGCCCGTGACGACACCGGGGACGAAGGCCGATCGCCCGGCCGCGGCGTCCAGCAAGGATCCGGCGCGCACGGCCAAGCTTGCCGCGATCGAAAAGCCAGCGACGGGTGATGCCGCCGAGGACAGCTATCTCTATGGCTATCGCTTATGGGCGGGCAAGCTCTATCCAGAAGCCGAAACGCAGCTCGATTCGGTCGTCACGACCTATCCGAAGAACAAGCGCGCGAGCTACGCGCAGACACTACTCGGCCGCGCCTATCTCGACGATCACATGCCGGCACGCGCCGCGCTGGCGCTCTACAAGAGCTACAAGAGTTTTCCCGACGGTGACCGCGCGCCGGACGCGCTCTTCTATCTCGCGGATGCCTTGCGTCAGGCGGGCAAGCCGGCGGCCGACGTATGCCAGGTCTATAGCGAATTGAGCGACGTCTACGCGGCCAAGATCGGCGCGACGATGAAGGCCGACATCGCCAAGGGGCGCGCGACCTCGCAGTGCAAATGACCGGCGGCGGCAGCGCCGCGACGGGCTGACCTGTGGAAGCCGTGCCCGCTCCTGATGCGGCCGCTGTCGCCCGTTTTCGCGCAGACCTCGCTCGCTTGTGCGATCCGGACGTTGATCATGCGCTGATCGCCGTATCGGGCGGTCCGGACAGCATCGCGCTACTCCTCCTCGCCCGCGCGGCGATTGGAGCGCGGTGTGCGGCGGCGACGGTGGATCACGGCCTTCGTGCCGCCGCTGCCGATGAGGCGCGGTTCGTCGCCCAGCTCTGCGCCGAGCGAGGCATCACCCATGCCACCCTCTGCGGCGACTTCCCCGATCGCGCCGGACGCACGGCCAACGTGTCGGCGCGGGCTCGCGCCATGCGCTACCGCCTGCTCGATGCGCATGCCGTCGCGATCGGCGCAACGGTCATCGCCACGGCGCACCATGCCGACGATCAATGCGAGACGGTCGTGATGCGCCTCAATCGCGGCGCCGGGGTTTCCGGCCTCGCGGGAATTCGGGCGCGGGGCGGCAAGGTGATACGACCGTTACTCGGCTGGCGGCGGAGCGAGCTTGCGGCGCTCGTGGCGCAAAGCGGCATCACCGCGATCGACGATCCGTCCAACCACGACGATCGCTATGATCGCGCTCGCTTGCGCAAGGCACTCGCCGAATCGACCCTGTTCGATGTGGAGGCCGTCGCCGGCAGCGCCGCCGCGCTGGGCGAGGCGGAGGATGCGATCGTCTGGATGACCGACCAGCTTGCGGCGCATCACTGCCGGCTCGATGATGCGCGTGCGACACTGACCGGGGCCGAAACCCTTCCCGCTGAATTCCAGCGTCGCCTCGTGGAGCGTTGCGTGCGCCACATCGATCCTGCGGCGGCGATCCGCGGCGCGACGCTTTCGGCGGCGATCGAATCGTTGCGACGCGGCAAGCGGGTGATGCTGGGTAACGTGCTGGGCGATGTGGATTCCGCCTCGCGACCCGATGCGGCATGGCACTTTCACCGAGCCCCGCCGCGCCAATCGCGCTGATCGGCATGCGTGGGCGCATTCCCGCGTCGAATCGCATACTGTTCCATTGCCATTAACCTGGCGCAGCCTATCTTGTAGGCGACGAAAGGTATCCGATCACGATGAACGACAACGACAAGCAGCGGGATCCCGATGGCGGCGGCTCCAATCCGTGGATGAAGCACCTGCTCATCTGGGTCGGCATCCTTGTTGCGCTGGCGTTGTTCGTGACGATGCTCGATGGGCGCGCACAGCAGGCAGGCGTCAGCCAGATCGCCTATTCGACCTTCCTCGACAAGGTCGACGCGAGCACGGTCAAGGACGTCAACGTCGCGGGTGAGGTGATCACCGGCACGCTGACCGACGGCACCAAGTTCCGCACTTATGCGATCACCGATCCGCAGCTTGCCGACAAATTGCGCGCCAAGAGCGTGACGATCACCGCGAAGCCCGAGGACGGCGCGCCGATCTGGCAGCTGCTGCTGTATCAGTCGCTGCCGTTCATCCTGATGGTCGGGTTGGCGCTGTTCGTCATCCGCCAGATGCAGAAGGGCTCGGGCTCGGGCGCGATGGGCTTCGGCAAGAGCCGCGCGCGGATGCTGACGCAGCGCGAAGGCAAGGTGACCTTCGACGACGTGGCGGGCATCGACGAGGCGCGCGAGGAATTGCAGGAGATCG
>JBDSKT010000072.1:0-5253 GCA_039916765.1 Sphingomonas sp. | reverse complement strand
CTTGTCCTTGTTATGGATCGCCGCTGCCTTGCGCAGAATATCCAGGATCTTCACTTGCGCTGCCGGCTCGTCGATCTGCTCCATCGCGGCGAGTTCGCGCGCGAGGCGGCTGGTTGCCGCTTCGAAGATCTGCCGTTCCGAATAGCTTTGCTCGGGCTGATCCTCGGCGCGGAACAGGTCGCGGACCACTTCGGCGATCGACACCAGGTCGCCCGAATTGATCTTCGCTTCATACTCCTGAGCGCGGCGCGACCACATCGTGCGCTTGACGCGCGGCTTGCCGGTCAATGTGTCGAGCGCCTCGCGCAGCGTCTTGTCGGACGAGAGCTTGCGCATCCCGACCGACTCGGCCTTGTTGGTCGGTACGCGGAGCGTCATTCGCTCCTTTTCGAAGCGCAGAACATACAGCTCAAGCTGCATGCCGGCGATTTCCTGCCGCTGCAGTTCGATGACACGGCCGACGCCGTGCTTGGGGTAAACGACATAATCGCCAACGTCGAAGGACAGCGCCTTGGCAGCCATTTAGCTCGTGCCTTTCATGAACCGAACCACCAGCTTGAACGCGACACTGGCAGCAGGGGCTGCGCTGGCGCGGAAGCGGCGGGGTTGATTGCGAACGTCTCCAGATCGAAGGGTGCAAACCCTCTCTCGATCTTTTTAACATGTTCGCAATAAAATTACCAGTCCGGGAAAATCGCTACGTCCGCATGCGCGCTTCGCAGCAATGCGTCTGCGCGCGATCGATCAACCGGCAAAGCGGCACGACGGCGGAATAGCTTACGCCCCCGCACTAGGAATAGCACGAATTCGCGTCGCACGGCCGCAAGGCGGGGATCACGAATCTTCACACTCTTCACACGCTGACGCATTCCGCACTGTCGTTGCAGTCACCCGGCAGACCTGTTCTTACGGCGCTCATCCCCACCGTCTCGACGAATCGCGGCAATGATGCACGATCGGGACGGTGTAGGACAGCGCGCCATATGCCACGCGTCGTTAGGCAGCGCGCTACAGCTGCATGATGCGCTTGACCGTGGGGCGTTCGCTCACGCGCTGAAACCACCGGGTCAGCTTGCGTTTGTCGGCAAGGATCACCGCGCCCTCCGGCGTCAGGCGGAACCAGTCGAAGTGCGGGATCAGCCGGATGTCGGCAAGCCCAAAGGTCTCCCCGGTGAGGTACGGCGCCGCGACCACCGCCTCGAGCGCCTCGGCGCACGTGCGCGCCAGGGGCACTGCCGCCTCGATCTGCTCGATGTCGCTCGGCCGGCCGAAGAATTTTGGAGCGATCAGCCGTTCGATGCCGATCGTGCCGCTCCAGGTCGGAAACAGATGACAATCGATGATGCCGAGTATCTGGTTCATCCGCGCGCTTTCGCTTGCTGTCGCCGGGACAAGCGCCGGACCTTCGAAGGCCTCGTCGATGTAACGCAAGATGGCCTGCGTTTCGTAGAGCACAAAGCCATCATGCTTGAGGACCGGCACGCGCCCGAACGGGTTGAGCGCCAGTTGCTCGGGCGCCTTGAAGTCGGCGGGCAGGACCGGGATCAGTTCGTAGTCCACGCCTTTCTCGGCTAGACCAAGCATCGCCCCCCGGACATTGGGGCTTCCCGCGACGCCGTATAGTCTAACACCCATTTTTTCGTCTCCTCTATCGCGTGGCAGCGTCGGCGAAGGCCTTGAACCGCCGCTCGAACACCTCGACCCAGCCCCCGTCATACTTCTCGCGCCACCCGGCACCGTCGAGCTTGAGCTTTTCCCAGCCGGCATGGACGAGCCGCACCTCGGCACCGCCCGGCACGGCGCGGAACGTCACTTCGATGCGCTGCGCCTCCTGCGTCGTCACCCGTGCCTGCCAGGACAAGGCGAGCGCGCGGGGCGGGTCCCATTCGAGCACGTGTCCCCACAGTGTCTCCGCGCCATCGGCCGCGATCTCGTAAAGCCGCCCGCCGACATGCGGCTCAAGCCGGCAATCCGCCGCTGGCTTGACCGAGAACATCGCGAGCGGGAACCAGCGGCCGATATCGGCGGTAAATACTCGGAAGGCGGTCGCCTGCGTGCAACGCACCAATATCGTCTTCACCACCGGCGGAATGGGAAGGGTGCTGACGGTAGCGCTCATCGGCCTTGATCTTCCGCAGCCGCATCGGAAAACGAGCCGAGCGCCGCCTTCCACATCTCGTCGATATACGCCCTGAGCTCGCCCAGCGCGGCGCCGTTGGCATGATAGATGCGGCGCGTGCCGGCCCGCTCCTCGCGCACGAGTGACGCGTCTCGAAGTACTTTCAGGTGCTGAGAAACCGCCGGGCGGCTGACCGGCAAATCCTGCGCAATGGCGCCGACCGAGCGTGGTGCCTCGATCACCCGCTCGAGGATTTTGCGGCGTATCGGATCCGACAATGCCGCCAACGCTGATTGGTAAGTCATCACTTACGTTAGTGAAAACTTACGGGCTATGTCAAGCAGCGCGATCTCTTCGTGGCATGTCCGTCGATGCTCACCCGCGGCGTGCCAGCGCCTTTTTGAGACGCGCATGGGCGCTCGCCTTGATCTGGCAGATGCGCGCGGCGCCGACGCCGAGGACGAGGCCGATCTCCTCGAGGTTGAGTTCCTCGACATAATAGAGCTGCACCACTTGCGCCTCGCGTTCGGGCAGCGCGGCGATCGCTTCGATCAGCACCTCGCGCAGCTGCTCGTCGGCGAGTTGCTCGAACGCGTCCGCTTCGTCGCTCGCGAACCAGGGCGAATCGTCGGTGTACACCTGGTCGATCGGCTCGAAGCGCACTGCTTCAGCGGTCGCGTAATCGGCGCGCATTTTCTCAACGCTTACGCCGAGCCGGGCCGCGATGGCGGATTCATCCGGTACGCGGCCATACTGTTGAGTAAGTGCCGTAATCGCCTCCTGATAGGCCTTGCGCCGCCGCATCGCGCCGCGCGTTAGCGTCGCATGACGGCGCAGCGCGTCGATCATCGAGCCGCGTACGCGGGTCGCGAGATATTGCTCGAACGTGACGAGCCCGCGATCCTCGAAACTGCCCGCTGCCTCGACCAAGGCGACCAGCCCGGTCTGGATCAAATCCTCAACATCGATCGCGGTGCTCATGCCGCCGTGCACGTGCCAGGCGATGCGACGCACCAGCGGCGCGTGCTTCTTGACCAGCGCGTTCAGGTCGGGGGCGTGGGCGCCCGGCGCATAGGTCAGCGATCGGGCATCGTCGAAGGCCTGGCGGAGCGGTTGTGCGGTCATGCCGGCAGCGCTCCCGGCGCACCGATGACGGCGACCACCTCGACGGCCTTTTCCTCCGGTACCTCGAAGAAGCTCATCACTGGGGTATCGGGCAGGCAGGTCTTGACCAGCTTCCTGATCGCCACGCGGATCGCCGGCTGGACGACCAGCGCGAAGGGCTTGGCTTCGGCGACGAGCGGCTGCGCGGCGCGCTGCAGCGCCTCGACGATGCGACGGCCGAGATCAGGCTCGATCGTGTGGCGCCGCGACGGATCGCTGCGCACCGCCTGGCCGAGCAGCCCCTCGAGCTGACCCTCCAGCGTCATCACGCGCAGCGGCTCGCGCACGCCGCACAGTTTCTGGATGATCAGCCCGCCAAGATCGGGGCGGATCATCTCGATGATCTCGTCGGCCTCGAGCGTCTTCTGCGCGGCGACGGCGACGGCTGCGGCGATACGGCGGAACTCCTTGAGCGGTACGTTCTCGGCGAGCAGGCCCTTGAGCACCTGGGTTAGCGTGGTCAGCGGCAGCGGTGTCAGCGCCGTGACGAGTTGCGGGTTACGATCCTTGAGCCCGTCGAGCAGTGCCTGCACCTCGTCCGCGCCGAGCAGTTCGCTCGCATGACTGCCGAGTTGGTGGTTGAGGTGCGTCGCGACCACCGTGCCAGGATCGACCACGAGATAGCCCGCCCCCGTCGCGGCATCGGCGTCGCCGGGCACGATCCACACCGCGTCCAGCCCGAAGGTCGGGTCCTTGGCGGTCTTGCCGGTTAGATGGCCGACCGCCTGGCCGGTATCGAGCGCGAGCATCTCGTCGGGCGACACCTGATCCTCGCCGACGACGACGCCACCGACCAGGATGCGATATGAAAAGGGCGGCAGGTTGATATCGTCGCGCACGCGCACCTGCGGCACGACGAAGCCGAGATCCTTGGACAGCTGACGGCGCACGCCGGTAATGCGGCCCATCAACGGCGCGCCGCGGCGCTCGTCGACCAGCGGTACCAGGCCGTAACCGATGTCGAGGTTGACCTGCATGCCATCGGTCACCTCGTCCCAGCCAATCTTGGACTGATCGATCGGCTCGGCGACAACCTGCTCCACCGGTGCGGGGCGGCGCGCGATCTGGCGCATCTTCCACGCGGCGAACCCGGCGAGCGCGGCGGCGGGCAAAATGACGAGATGCGGCATGCCGGGCATCAAGCCGAGCAATGCCAGGATGATCGCGACCGGAGTCCAGGTCCGCGCCGAGCCGAACTGGCTGCCGATCTGGCCGGCGAGATCCATGCTCGAGGTGACTCGGGTGACGATCGCGGCGGCGGCGATCGACAGCATCAACGAGGGGATCTGCGCGACGAGCGCATCGCCGATCGCCAGCAGCACGTAGTTGTGCGCGGCGGCGGAAATGGTCATGCCATGGCTGACGGGCCCAAGGATCAGCCCGCCGACGATGTTCGCCGCGAGGATCAGCAAGCCGGCGACCGCATCGCCCTTAACGAACTTGGACGAACCGTCCATCGAGCCGTAGAAATCAGCCTCGGTCGCGATCTCGATGCGGCGCGCGCGGGCTTCGTCGGGGGTGATCAAACCGGCGTTCAGGTCGGCGTCGATCGCCATCTGCTTGCCGGGCAAGGCGTCGAGCGTGAAGCGTGCCGAGACCTCGGAGACGCGGCCAGCACCCTTGGTGACGACGATCAGGTTGATGATCACCAGAATCGCGAACACGAACAGGCCGACGACATAATCGCCGCCGATCAGGAAGGTGCCGAATGCCTCGATCACATGCCCGGCGGCGCTCTCGCCCTCGTGGCCATGCACCAACACGACGCGCGTCGAGGCGACGTTGAGCGACAGGCGGAACAAGGTCGCGAAGAGCAAGACGGTCGGAAAGGCCGAGAAGTCGAGCGGCTTCTGCGCGTTCAGCGACACCATCAGCACGGCGAGGCTGATCGTGATGTTCATGATGAAGAACAGGTCGAGCAGCGCCGCCGGGATCGGAACGACCATCAGCACGACGAGCAGCAGGATCGC
>JBDSKT010000071.1:0-3366 GCA_039916765.1 Sphingomonas sp. | reverse complement strand
GACACCAAGATACGCAAGCTCTCCAAGGGCATGGCGCAGCTCGTGCAGCTGCTCGGCTCGGTGGTGCACAAACCAGAACTGCTCGTGCTCGACGAGCCTTTTTCGGGCCTCGATCCGGTCAATCAAGAGGCGTTGGAAGCGCTGATCCTCGCCGAGCGTGACCGCGGCGCGACGATCGTGCTTTCCACCCACGTCATGGCGCACGCCGAGCGGCTGTGCGACGGACTTGCGATCATCGCGAAGGGCAAGCGCCGCTTCGAAGGATCGGTCAACGACGCGCGCGCGCTGCTGCCGATGCAGGCACTCTACACCCCGCGGAACGACGACCGCAGCATCGCCGCGCTGCTTCCCGCCGACGCGCGACACCTAGGCGATGGCTGGCGCTTTACCGTGCCAAGCGAGGGAACCGAAGCCGTGCTCAGCCGGCTGCTCGATGCCGGACACGGCATTTCCGGCCTGTCGATCGAGCGGCCGTCGCTCCACGACGCGTTCGTCAAGATCGTCGGGCGCGACGCCGAGGAGGACCGGGCATGAGCAAGTTCCGCACCCTGGTCCGCCAGACGATGACCATCGCGCGGCGCGATTTCATCGCCACGGTATTCACCCCGACCTTCCTCATCTTCCTGTTCGCGCCGGTGCTGATCGGCTCGTTCAGCCTGATTGGCGGGCTGGGCGCCCGGGCCGCCGCAGGGTCGCGCGACGACCGGATCACGATCGTCGCGATCACCGATACCGCGACGGCCGGCGCGATGACGACGATCGATACGCGCCTGCGCGCCGTCTATCGTGAGCCGGGCGAAGCCCCTCCGCCGCTGGGCATTGAGCCGCCGCACGCCGACCCGGCTGCGCAGGCCAAGGCGCTGATGGCGAAGCACGGCACCGAAACGGTCGCGGTGCTGTACGGCTCGCTCGAGCGGCCGCATGTCCTTTACACTTTGACCTCGGCGCGCGCCGGAAACTACCTCGCCGAACTTGCCGAACAGGCGCTGCGCGCGCGGCGCAGCGGCGGCGCGGCGCCGCTCAGCACCGCCACCCGGGAACTCGTCGCCGGCGCCGGACGCGGCATCAAGGACGGTCAGGGTGCCGGGTTCGCCGCGGTATTCGCGATGTTCCTGCTGACGACACTGCTCGCCGGCCAGGTCGTCAGCGGCGTGGCGGAGGAAAAGGGCAACAAGGTGATCGAGGTGCTCGCCGCCGCGGTTCCGCTCGAATCGGTCTTCTTCGGCAAGTTGCTCGGCACGTTCGGCGTCGCCCTGTTGTTCATCGCGTTCTGGAGCACCCTGCTCGGCCAGGTCACCACGCTGATGCCGGCGAACATGGCGGCGGGCGTCGCCGCGCTCACCCCAGCGATCGGCCTGCCCGCCTTCCTGCTGTTCTTCCTCTTGTTCTTCATGATGGCGTACATGCTGCTCGGTGCGGTCTTCCTCGGCGTCGGCGCGCAGGCATCGACGGTACGCGAAATCCAGCTGCTTTCGTTGCCGATCACCATCGTCAACGTCGCGATGTTCGGCCTCGCCTCGGCGGCGGCGTCGGCGCCGCATAGCTGGATCGCGACCTTCGCGCGGCTCTTCCCGCTCTCGTCGCCCTTCGCCATGGCCGCGCGCGCGGCGCAATCGCCCGACATGTGGCCCAACGTCGCGGCGCTTGCCTGGCAGGCATTGTGGGTGGCGATCTTCATCGCAGTCGGCGTGCGCGCGTTCCGGCGCGGGGTGCTGCAATCGGGCAGCGGCAAGATCGGCTGGAAAGCGATCTTCCGCCGCGCGTGAGGGGCGACCCGGCGCTGGGTAATAAAACGCTATTGACACAAATGTTAGTTATCGCTTTCCTCCCATCGAGGGAGAATGGGTGATGGCGACTCTGGCGCACGACGCAGCGGCATTGGCGGCGGTCGATCCGCTCGACGTGAGCCGGGCCGAACTGTACCGCGACGACATATGGCAAGAGCCGTTCCGCCGCCTCCGCGCCGAGGCGCCGGTGTACAAGGTGGAGACGTCGGACTTCGGCCCGTTCTGGGCGATCTCGTCATACAAGCCGATCGTCGAGATCGAATCGCTGCCCGATCTCTATTCGTCGCAGGCGGGCGGCATCACCATCGCCGATTTCATCGAGGGGCGAGACGATGTGCGCATGCCGATGTTTATCGCGATGGATCGGCCCAAGCATACCGGTCAGCGCCGCACCGTCGCCCCCGCCTTCACGCCGAGCGAGATGGCGCGGATGAGCGACGACATCCGGCGGCGCACCAGCGAAATTCTCGATAGCCTCGACTGGGGCAAGGAATTCGACTGGGTCGATACCGTCTCGATCGAACTGACCACGCAGATGCTCGCGATCCTGTTCGACTTTCCCTGGGAGGACCGCCGCAAACTCACCTTTTGGTCGGACTGGGCGGGCGATATCGAGCTGGTCAAGACCGAGGAGCTGCGACGTGAGCGGCTCCAGCACATGTATGAATGCGGCGCCTATTTCCAGAATCTGTGGAACGCCAAGCTGGGCAAGGACCCTACCCCCGATCTCATCTCGATGATGATCCATTCCGACGCGATGGCCGAGATGGACCAGCTGGAATTCCTCGGAAATCTGATCCTGCTGATCGTCGGCGGCAACGACACGACGCGCAATTCGATGAGCGCCGCCGCCTATGGGCTCGATCTGTTTCCCGATAGCCGGACGAAGCTGGAGGCCGATCCGTCGCTGACCCATAACGCGGTTCAGGAGATCATCCGCTGGCAGACCCCGCTTGCACACATGCGCCGCACCGCGACCGCGGATGCAGAGCTGAACGGTCAGCAGATCAAGGCCGGCGACAAGCTCGCGCTCTGGTATCTCTCGGCCAATCGCGACGAAAGCGTGTTCGGCGACGATGCCGACCGCATCGTGGTCGATCGCCCCAATGCACGCCGCCACCTCGCCTTCGGCCACGGCATCCACCGCTGCGTCGGAGCGCGTCTCGCCGAATTGCAGATCAGCGTGCTGCTCGAGGAAATGGCCAAGCGGCGGATGCGGGTGAACGTGGTCGGCGAGCCGGAACGCGTCGCCGCCTGCTTCGTCCACGGGTATCGCAAATTGCCGGTGGAAATCAGCCGTTACTGAACGCCGCGCGTCAGTTGGGCTTTTCCACCGGCCCGGTCTTCATTCCCTCCGCGCCGCCCGAGCAATCACCGCCCTCGCGCGCTGTGACCGCGCCGGGCTTCTTGCGTCCCATCGTCCAGTTCGCCTGCATTCGCACGCGAGGGTTCGGCGCGCACCAGATTTCGCCCGTCTCGTTGATCGCCGTCACCCAGATCAGATTGTGTTCTTGCCCATAATCGATCACGGCAATGGCGAAACCGGCGCCCTTGTCGAGAATGTGCACCGGAATGGGCG
>JBDSKT010000070.1:0-5632 GCA_039916765.1 Sphingomonas sp. | reverse complement strand
GCGATTTCGGACAAGGGTGGTCGGGTCCGTGTCCGGGTTGGATCTAGCGCCGTCCGTCGCGACCACGACAGCGACCCTATCACCTCGGGCTTTTGCCTGCGCCATGATCCCGCCAGCGCCGAGGATCTCGTCGTCGGGATGCGGGGCGATCACGAGGAGCGACCCGCTCATGCGAGATCCGATAGCGCGCGCTCGAGCCAAGCGCGCGTCGCCTCGGCGACCGGGATGTCGGACGTCACGGCGAGGAGCGTCGGTGCCGAGGCGAAGGCAAGCCCGACATCGGGGAGGTCGATCGGCACTGCGGGCGGGGCGGTGCCCGGACGCCAGTTGGCGATCCCGTCCCAGACTTGCGCGCGGTCGTCCTTGCGCCGTCCGCTGAAGTATCCGGTGTCGCCGGTCGCGGTAAGGCTGTCGGCTTGCTCATATTTGGAGAGAAGAACGTCGTCGATGAACCAGACGTTCGCGCCTGCCATCAGCGCGCGGTTGCGCAGTTCCCGGTCCTCCTCGACGCTGTCGCGATACCCGCCGATCCGCTCGAACAGACCGCGGCGGAACAGTCCGCTGTTGATCAGCACCCAGTCGCCGAGCGGTCCCGCCGCAAATTGCAGGTTAGGGAAAAAATCATCGACAAGCGACAGGGTCCGCGCGACGCGCGAGGTGTGGCCATCCGCCGACAGGAATTCGTGAGCACTGAGGACGATGTCCAGCATTGCTTGCCCCCCGGGCTCTTGGTTGCCGCCGGTCAGGTGCCAGGGGATGCAGGGATCGGCTCCCAGATCGGTTCGCTCCATTGTGCGCTGCTGCCGGAGCACCTTGTCGCGGTGGGGGATGTCGTCGGAATCGTGGAAGGTTATGGCGTCGAACGGCAACAGTGCGAGCGCCGCGTTCTTTGCTGCGGCCGTGCCGAGATTGCCCCCCAGCCGGAGATAGTTGAAGCGGTTGTGGTCGAACCACCGTTCGCACGCAGCCTGCGTGTCATCGTTCGATCCGTCATCGATCACGGCGACCTTCACGTCGTCCTGCGACTGGCCAAGCGCCGCCTCGACCGCGGGGCCGATCTGATGCGCCCGCTGATAGGTTGGGATCACGATCAGGCTTTGCATGTCGCACCCGATTCAGCCGCGCGGCGGAGGGACCGATCCACTATCGGAGCGGTCACTAGGCCACCCGCTCCGAGTAGCAGTATCACCGCCGTGAGCGACGATCCTTCGACGGCGAACAGCCCCGCCGCGCCGAGCGCGACGAAAGAGCAGATCGCGTCGATCGACAGCTTTGAACCCGCTGTGGTTGGCACCTTTGGTGTCCGGCGGAACGAGAGCCGACGCAGGTGGAGTGCCGGCAGCCAGCCGAAACTGCTCGACCAAAGCAATGCCGACGACACCGCGATCGATCCGATCCGACCCCGGACGATCGCGCGGGCGCCGTGCCCGACAAACGCGCAGATGAACGTTGCCGATGCGATCAGTTCAGCCGACTGCAACATCCAGGTCGGCGCGGCGTTGCCCATGGTCGGCCAGGCACGAGCCAAGGCAACCAGGATGAGTGTGGCAAGCGGTACCGCCAGCAGGCCAAGCCACGCCGTCAACTGCGCCAGCACAGCGAGAAATCCTGCCGGTGCGCGAAGCAGCGCCTGACGACCACCGATCAGCGTCTGGATGTTGCCGGTCACCCAGCGAATGCGCTGAAGCCTGAGACCAGCCAGATCCATCGGCAAGAGTCCATGACCCGCCTCGCGATCGATATACCGGCCGCGGGCACCCGCGCTCCACAAAAGGAGGCCAAGTTCGGCGTCTTCGGTGATCGACCGAGTCGGCCAACCGCCGACCTGTCGCAAGGCTTCGATCGAGATCATGCTCAGCGTACCGGTGAGCAGGGACGCCTGCGTGCGGTTGGCGGCACGCGGAAATATGGCGAAATATGCGGACAGCTCCGACACGACGTCGTCGGCGCCGGTCGCGCAGCGATAGGCCTGCGGGAACTGCACGAATTGCACCGTAGGCCCGCAGGCAGCCACTGCAGTGACGATGAAGTCGGAGGCGACCTGATAGTCGGCATCGACGATGGCGACATAGGCCGTTCCCGGGTCGCTCAGCTCGAGCGCGAGATTGAGCGCGCCAGCCTTGGCGCCCTCGACCCCATCGAAATGATAAAAGCGAAAGCGCTCGCCGAGAGATCCGACACGTTTGGATACCGGAATCCATGTAGCAGGGTCCGGCGTGTTGTTATCGACGACGATGACCTCGAACGCCGGATAGTCCGATCGAGCGAGCGCCTCCAGCGTGGCGATCACCAGATCGGCGGGCTCGTCGTGGATCGCAACGTGAACCGATACGAACGGGAGCGATGTCGGGCTTGGAAGTACGGCGTGGAACGGATCGCCTTGTGCCGATCGCACCGGCAGATTGACCAGCATGAGTGCGAGCGATGCCAGCAAGTTGAGACTGCCGAGAAGAAGTACCAGCGTTGCAAGGATCACGGTCAGCATTGAAACGTCCACAGCAAAGGCGACTGAATTGGGCAAGGTCCCCCCACCGCGCCACGGCCTGGACGGAGCGGGCGAGACCCAAAGACCCGCGAAACTGCTATTTGTCCGGCCGGACGAGCTCGGTCGCGGCCAGATGCTCGGCGACGAACCAGACCTGAGGCTCGTTGGTCCGGATGAGATTGCTTACGAGCAGATCGTTCGTCCCGTCGTCGCCGGCTTCATCGGCGGCCTCGGCGCCTTCGTGGCAGGCTCGCAGGATGATCTCATGAGCCTCGAGCAGCCGCGCCAGCTGCGTGGGCACATCCTCGCGACCTTTTGGCGGGCGCGGGATTTTCGTCGCTTCTGCGACGTCCGGCGCCATGGCGATGCTGATCCCGCCCAGCGCCATGATCCGCTCGGCGATCATATCGACCAGATCGGCCTGCTCCTCGTAATGCTTATCGAGCAACAGGTGAAGCTGGTAGAAAGTCGCGCCCGACATCTGCCAATGGTGCTTCTTGTAAAGGTCACGCAGCGTCATCGTATCGGCGAGAATCTGGTTGAGAATCTCGACGCTCTGCTTGCGCGCATTGTCCTTGAGTGCGATAGGCAGCTTGCGGAGTGTACCGTAAGGCTGGATTTCGCGATATTCGACCTTGAATTGGGGTTGCGCTAAGGCTGTCGGCTTTTTGGCCATGATGAATTCTCCCTGTTGTTATCGCCGTAACTGTCGCAGCTCGTGCAGGTTCGTTCGCTTACGCGCTTGGCCCACGTCGCTTGCCGAGGCGCTTCGCGTTTGCCCCCGCAGCTTTCCTTACCGGAGCCAGCGCATCCCTTCCGCCGCGTGCGCCTTTCTCGAAGACGCGCAGTGCATACATGCTGGACTGCGAGGCCAGGACGCTCACCTCGCTCAACGTCGGCGGTCGCCCGCGCAGCATCATCGCGCCAACGCGCTTCGCCTGCGCCGCATGTTCCGCTTGCATTGTGAACCACGCGTCGACGACCGCGCTGCCGGCTATTGAGAACGCCGCGATCTTCTCGGGCACCATGCGCGAGAGTTCCGCATAGTCTGCCGTAAGCGGGGATGTGACTGCGTCGCGGATGGTGTTGGCACGGGCTGCGATGACCTGCTGCGATGCCTCGGTAGTTTCAGCAAGCTGCGTCCCGGTCTCACTCACGGTTTGCCAACCCGACATGACACGTGTCCAATAAGCAAATGGACCGATCATCGCGGACTCCCTGCAGCGTTGTTCGCCGGCCGATTCACGCGAGCGTCCTCAGATCTGGTTCTCGCGCGTAGAAGCGTTGCGACGCGGCCTTGACGAATGCGCCATCCAAGCTGGTGATGCCGTCGCCCGGCGTCACGCCCGCTTTGTCGAGAAGTGGTTTCGCACCCGTTGTCGCGCCGATCGCCTTCAGATGGCCGAACGCATCCATCGCGAACTGCACCGCAGCACCCTCCTTGGCGAGCATCGCCCCGGCGGCCTCGGACAGGACCAGCGCGACCGCGTCGAAAATCTGCGAGGGGTAACCCATGAGTTGGCCGTCGGCCTTTTGCATCGTGCCATCCGAAAGCTCTGCGCCGCCGACCTTGGGCGCGACAATCACCGCCTTGCCCTTGGCCTTGGTGATCGAGGCGACGAGCGCCTTGAGCGCGGCACCATCGGTGCCATCGGCGATTAAAATGCCGACCGCGCGGCCTTCGAGCGTCGCCTTCATCTTTTTGTGGATCGAGAGCGCATCCGACGGTTGCATGTCGACCGGCTCGCGCGCTGACTTTGATTTCTTCGGCAGGGAGATGCCGAGTCCGTCAGCCACGCGCTTCGCGAAATCCTCGTCGACGTTGCGCAGGTTGGCGACCATACGCGGCGGCACCTGATCTAGCAGGCCGACCTTGGACAACTCGAACACGAACGACGATGCGATGTGCGCCTGCTCGCTCTCGGTCTGCGACCTCAGGAACAGGCGGGCTTGACTGTAGTGATCGGCGAACAGCTCGGCGCGGACGCGAAGCTTGTCACCGGCCTCGTCCGGACCTGTGGCGGCATTAGTCGTGGCAAAGCCATGATCTAGGCTCTCCCGCGGCCCGCCATCCTCGCCATGCTCGGCAAAGCTGTTCGGCTCGTAATTCGCACGGCCCTTGGGCACCTGCATTTGCATCATGCCATCGCGCTGGAAATTGCCGAACGGACAACGCGGTGCGTTGATTGGAATTTGGTGGAAGTTGGTGGTTCCGAGCCGCGACTTCTGCGTGTCGAGGTAGCTAAACAGCCGTCCCTGCAGCAGCGGGTCGTTAGAAAAGTCGATTCCTGGCACGATGTTGGTCGGTAGGAACGCCACCTGCTCGGTTTCGGCGAAGAAGTTGTCGACGTTGCTGTCGAGCACCATCCGTCCAATAACGCGGAGCGGGACGTCCTCCTCTGGGATCAGCTTGGTGGCATCGAGTACGTCGTAGGGCTGCGCGTCGGCGAAGGCCTGATCGAATACTTGGATCGCCAACTCCCATTCCGGGAACGCGCCGGTATCGATCGCCTCGAACAGGTCTCGGCGGTGATAGTCGTTATCGGCCGCCTGCAATTTCAACGCCTCGTCCCAGATCGTCGACTGGATGCCCAGCTTGGGGCGCCAGTGGAACTTGACGAAGTTTGATGCGCCCTTCGCGTTGACCAGCCGGAAGGTGTGGACGCCGAACCCTTCCATCATCCGCAGGCTGCGCGGCAGCGTGCGATCGGACATCGCCCAGAACAGCATGTGTGTAGTCTCGGGAGTCAGCGAGGCGAAGTCCCAGAACGTATCGTGCGCGCTGCCCGCTTGCGGATATCCGCTGTTCGCTTCCATCTTGACCGCATGGATCAAGTCAGGAAACTTGATCGCGTCCTGGATGAAGAAAACCGGGATGTTGTTGCCGACCAGATCCCAATTGCCCTCGCGCGTATAAAACTTGACCGCGAAGCCGCGTACGTCTCGGGGCGTGTCGACCGAGCCAGCACCACCCGCGACGGTGGAGAACCGCGCGAAGACCTCGGTCTTCTCGCCCTTGGTGAACACCGCCGCTCTGGTCAGGTCCGAAATGTCGTCGGTCGCTTCGAAATAGCCATGCGCGCCGGAGCCGCGAGCATGGACGATGCGCTCAGGGATACGTTCATGGTCGAAATGGAAAATCTTCTC
>JBDSKT010000069.1:0-6396 GCA_039916765.1 Sphingomonas sp. | reverse complement strand
AGCGCGCGCGGGCTGATGGCGCTCAGCATGGACGGGCTCGCCATAGGCAACGGCATCCTCACCACCGAGAACGAGGCGCAGGCGATCGCGCGTGCCGATCGTCGCCAGCTCGACAAGGGCGGCGGCGCGGCCAAGGCGGCGCTGGCGATGCTCACGCTAAGGAACCGCTTTCGTTGACCATGCCGGGGCCGATCCTCTTCACCAAGCGGCTGATCCTGCGGCCGACCACGGCGGAGGATTTCGAGGGTTATGCCGCGTTTTGCGCCGATCCCGAGACCATGCGCTTCCTGGGCGGTACGAAAACCCGCAGCGAGGCGTGGCGGATCTTCGCGACCGCCGCCGGGGCCTGGACGGTATGCGGCTATTCCTTTTTCTCGGTGATCGAGCGCGAAACCGGGCGATGGATCGGCCGGATCGGGCCATGGATGCCCGAAGGTTGGCCGGGATGCGAGGTCGGTTGGGGCCTCGCCTCCGCTTTCGCTGGGCGCGGCTATGCCTATGAGGCAGCGGTGGCGGCGATGGATTATGCCGTCGATATTCTCGGGTGGGACGACATCATCCACACCATCAATCCGGAGAATGTCGCATCGATCGCGCTGGCCCAGAGACTCGGCTCCAGCAACCGCGGAGCCACCAAGTTGCCGGCGCCGCTCACGGACTTCCGTGTCGATGCGTGGGGGCAGAGCGCGTCGCAGTGGCGCGAGCGGCGCGGTGGCGCCGGCCGATAGATTCGCCGCCAACCGCACCAACCCTATGCGCGCGCTTCTCGCTGAGCGCCACGCGCGATCCTCTGTCCTACATGCGCGCGGCATGGCATATTCGCCGCCATGGCGTGGTCCAACCTTTCAGCAATGCGCCGGCGCGCCAACGACGCCTCGACCGCGCGCGCCCGACGCGACATCAACGCGACACCGACGCGCCTTCGACGCGCCGGATCGAGCCGAAAAGCCCGCGAAAACGCGCCAGCGTGTGAAGAGTGTGAAGATTCGCGCGGACCAGCCGAGTCGCGAATTGCCTGGCGGCAACCCGGCATTATTCGCGCGCATCGCTAAGGATCACACATGCCGCTCGCCCATACCTTCAAGGCCAACCCGCACTGGCTGCCGCGCAACCCGCCGCGCGTGCTGGATACGCTGCCGGGTGAGGACGGCATTCCCTTCTTCGGCAACACGCTGCGGATGCTCAAGGACCCGGTGACGTTCGGGCGGCGGATGGTCGCGACCTACGGGCATGTCTATCGCAACAATGCGTTCGGCGGGCGCACCGTGATGCTGATCGGCCCCGACGCCAACGAGCTGGTGCTGTTCGACCGCGACAGGATCTTCTCGTCCGAACAGGGCTGGGGCCCGATGCTCAACCTGCTCTTCCCGCGCGGGCTGATGCTGATGGATTTCGAGGCGCACCGCGCCGACCGGCGGACGATGTCGGTCGCGTTCAAGCCCGAGCCGATGCGTCACTATGCCGGTGAGCTGAACGCCGGGATCGGCGCGCAGGTGAGCGGCTGGGCGGACCGGCCGCTGCGCTTCTACGATTCGATCAAGGCGCTCAGCCTCGATCTCGCCGCGGCGAGTTTCCTCGGTGTTCCGCTCGGTGACGAGGCGCGGCGGATCAACCAGGCGTTCGTCGATGAGGTACAGGCGTCGGTCGCGCCGATCCGCGTGCCGCTGCCCGGAACGCTGATGCGCAAGGGAGCGAAGGCGCGCGCCTATCTGATCGATTATTTCCGCCGCGAGATCCCCAAGCGGCGCGCTGGCACCAATCAGGTGGGCGGGATGGATTTCTTCTCGCAATTCTGCCGCGTCACCGACGAGGCGGGCGAGCCGCTGGGCGACCAGGCGATCGCCGATCACATGAACTTCCTGATGATGGCCGCGCACGACACGATCACGTCGTCGGCGACGAGCCTTGTCATGCTGCTGGGGCGCAACCCGGAGTGGCAGGAAAAACTCCGCGCCGAAATCGCGGCGAGCGGGTTCGATCCCGAGCGCGGGCTCGCTTATGCCGATCTCGACCGGCTGGTACTGACCGAATATGCCTTCAAGGAGGCGCTGCGCATGGTCCCGCCGGTGCCGTCGATCCCGCGCCGCGCGCTGCGCGATTTCTCGTTCGGCGGCCATGACATTCCGGCGGGCAGCTTCGTCGCGATCAACGCCGCCTTCACGCACCGAATGCCCGAGCACTGGCCCGATCCGCTGACCTTCGATCCGCTGCGCTTCACGCCGGAAAATAGCCGAGACCGCCACAAATATGCCTGGGTGCCGTTCGGCGGCGGGGCGCATATGTGCATCGGGCTGCATTTCGCGACGATGCAGGTGCGCATCCTCATGGCGCACCTGCTCAGCCGTTACCGGATCGAACTCGCCCCGGGCGCGGGCGATACGTGGCAATATTTCCCGATACCCCGCCCCAGGGACGGGTTGCCACTACGCTTCGTGCCGCTGGATCAGGCGGCGACCGCCGATGCCAATGCCGGATAATCGGTATAGCCCTCCGGTCCCTGGCTGTACCACGTCGCCATGTCCGCCTCGTTGAGCGGCGCGCCGCTGCGCAACCGCTCGGGCAGGTCCGGATTGGCGAGGAAGGCGCGGCCGAAGCTGATCGCGTCGGCGACGCCCGATTCGATCTTCGCTTGGGCCGCGTCGGCAGTGAAATAATCCGAGTTGAGCACCAGCGGGTTGGTGAACACCTCACGAATTCGGGGCGAGAGCCGGGGCACGTCGGTACGCCCGAACGTGCCGTCGGGCCCGGGTTCGCGCAGTTCGAGAAAGGCGATGCCGATGTCCGCCAGCAATTTCGCCGCCGGCACGAACACGCTCTCGGGGTTCGAATCGTCGACCCCCTGCGATTCGCCATTGGGCGACAGCCGCACCGCTGTGCGGTCGGCGCCGGCGACCGACACCACCCGCTCGGCGACTTCACGGAGCAGCCGCGTGCGGTTCTCGCTCGATCCGCCATACGCATCGCTGCGGTGGTTGGCGCCGTCGCGGAGGAACTGGTCGATCAGATAGCCGTTCGCCGCGTGGATCTGCACCCCGTCGAACCCGGCGGCGAGCGCGTTTTCGGTGGCGCGGGCATAGGTGTCGAGCAGGCCGGGGATCTCATCGAGGTCGAGCGGACGGGCGGGCTCGAACGGCTGGCGTCCGTCATAGGTATGCGCCTTGCCCTCGGTGCGGGTCGCCGAAGAGGACACGGGTTGTTCGCCGGTGACGGATCGATGGACTTGCCGGCCCATGTGCCAAAGCTGCGCAACGATCCGCCCGCCGCCGCCATGCACCGCCGCGACCACCGGCTTCCACGCCGCGACCTGTTCGTCAGACCACAAGCCCGGCGCATAGGGCCAGCCCAGCCCCTGACGGCTGATCCCCGTCGCCTCGGTGATGATCAGCCCGGCGGAGGCGCGCTGGGCGTAATAGTCCGCCATGATCGCCGTCGGCACATGCTCGCGCGTCGAACGCCCGCGAGTCAGCGGCGCCATCAGAATGCGGTTGGGCGCGCGGATAGCGCCGAGCTGGATCGGATCGAAGAGACTTGGCATCGAATTGGTCGTCCTTTGCTACCTGACGCGACCGACATAGGACGCTACACGGCGGCATGCACGCCATCCGCGAGACAAGAAATACTGTCGCCCCGCCAAGTACGGGCCGAGCGGCAGCGTTTGCAGCGCTGGTCGTCGCCAACGTCGCGCTCGCCTTCGGCCCGGTGTTCGTCCGCCTCGCCGATACTGGCCCGGTCGCCGCGGGCTTCTGGCGGATCACGCTGGCGGCGCCCGTATTGTGCATACTCGCCGCGCGCGGTGGCTGGCGACCGCGCGGGATGGCGCGGGGCCTGTGGTTGATGCTGACGATCGGCGGGGTGTCGTTCGCCGCCGATCTGGCGAGCTGGCATATCGGCATCCTGCGCACTACGCTCGCCAACGCGACGCTGTTCGGGAATTCGGCGACGCTGATTTTCCCGCTCTACGGGTTTCTCGTGGCGCGCGCGTGGCCGACGCGCGCGCAAGGGCTGGCGCTGCTGCTCGCGGCCGTTGGCGCCGCGCTGTTGATGGGCCAGTCGTACCGGCTCGATCCGCGCAACCTCACCGGCGACTTGCTGTGCGTCGCGGCGGGCGTCCTCTACACCGTCTATTTTGTGTGCATGGCACGCGCGCGCGCGACGATGCCGCCGCTCCCGGCGCTGGCGCTATCGACGCTCACCAGCATCGCGCCGCTGCTGATATTCGCGCTTGCGCTGGGCGAGCGCGTCATGCCGCACGACTGGACGCCGCTGATCGGCCTGGCGTTGGTCAGCCAGGTGATCGGCCAGGGCATGATGATCTTCGCCATCGGACGCTTGTCGCCACTGATCGTCGGCATCGCACTACTTATCCAGCCAGTGGTCGCCGCGACGACCGGCTGGCTGGTCTACCACGAGCGACTTACCCCGACCGACTGGATCGGTGCGATGCTGGTCGCCGCGGCCTTGGTGCTGGTGCGCCGCGCGCCGCGCGAAGCGGATCCGCTTGCGGCGGGGCGGGGGGAGACTAGATAGAGGCATGGCCAACGCGCTTCCCGCCGACCCCACGCTCGACGAGATCAGGGAGCATCTCGCCCCGCTGATCGCTGGCAATGCCGCGTTCGACGGCTGGGGCGACGCCGCCTGTCACACCGCGGCCGAAGCGGCAGGCGTCGATCGCGACGTCGCCGCACTAGCCTTTCCCGGCGGCCCGACCGACATGATCGATGCCTGGTTCGCGAGCGTGGATGCAGCGATGCGGGCAGCCCTTCCTGCCGCGACGCTCGGCGCGATGAAAGTGCGCGAGAAGATCACGGCGCTGGTCGAGGCGCGGCTTGCGATCCTCGCGCCCCAGCGCGAGTCGCTGCGCCGGGCGCTGGGCGTTCTCGCCATGCCGCGCAACGTCGCGACGGCAGCGAAGCTTGGCTGGCGCGCCGCCGACCTGATGTGGCGCGCCGCGGGCGACACGGCAACCGACTATAATCATTATTCCAAACGTGCGATTTTGGCTGCGGTATATGGTGCGACGATCACCGTGTTCCTTGACGATGACAGCGAAGGCCATGCCGACACCCGGGCATTTCTCGCGCGTCGCATCGAAGGGATCATGCGGTTCGAAAAGACCAAGGCGGGACTGTTGGCGCGGGCCGGTCACCGCCCCAGCCTGTCACGCTTCATCGGACGGTTGCGTTACCCGGTGGTCTGACATGCGTTTGGGTTATTGATAATCAGTCGCAATCGTACTACGTCGAGCCAATGGCGGTTCCGCTCAGTCTCGAACACCTTCCGCAGCGTCGGTGCGCCATCGTCGCAAGCATTGCGTGGGAGCAGCTTGCCGCGCCCGAGGCACGGCGGCTGCGCGAGCTTGGTTTCGACGAGGGCGTGGGGGTCGAGGTGCTGCACCGCGCCCGGATCGGCGGTGGTCCGATCGCCTGCCGCATCGGCCGCATGACCGTCGCGCTACGCCGCCGGGTCGCCGGCGCGATACACGTTACTCCGTTGACCGGCTAGGATGCGCGCCGCCTCGTTGGTGGCGCTGGTCGGCAACCCCAATGCCGGCAAGAGCGCCCTGTTCAACGCGCTGACCGGTGCGCGGCAGAAGGTCGGCAATTATCCCGGCGTCACCGTCGAGCGCCATGCCGGCCGGATGGCGCTCGACGACGGGCGCCCGGTCGAGCTGCTGGACCTGCCGGGCACCTACAGCCTCGATCCCTCGAGTCCCGACGAGCGCGTGACCCGCAACGTGGTGACCGGCGCGCAAGAGGGCGAGCGGCTGCCCGACGCGATTATCGTGGTGGTCGATGCCTCGAACCTCGACAACCATCTGCGCTTCACGCTCCAGCTGATCGCGCTCGGCCTTCCGATCGTCGTCGCGCTCAACATGATCGATCTCGCCGAGCGCGACGGCCTGACGCTAGACCCCCTGGTCCTGCAGCGCGAGCTCGGCGTGCCGGTCGTCCCCACGGTTGCCGTACGACGGCGCGGCATCGAAGAGCTCAAGGCGGCGCTCGGCCATCTGGTCGTCCCCGGCATGGTCGCGCTGCGCAAGGCCGATCCCGCGCTCCATGCCGACATCGCGACGTTGCAGCGCCGCGCGCGCCAGATCGCGGTGGCAGCGACGATATCCGAGACGCCGGTTCGGCGCTGGACGCATACGTTCGACGCGGTCGCGCTTCATCCGGTCTGGGGCGTCGCGCTGCTGTTCGCGGTGTTGTTCGTGATGTTTCAGGCGGTATTCTTCGCCGGGGCCGCCCCCGCCGAGGCCATAGCGACAGGGTTCGGCCAGCTGTCCGATCTGGTCAAGGCGGCAATGCAGGATTCGGTGGTGCGGTCGCTGATCACCGACGGCATCATCGCCGGCGTCGGCGCCGTGATCAAATTCCTGCCGCAGATCCTGATCATGTT
>JBDSKT010000068.1:0-2559 GCA_039916765.1 Sphingomonas sp. | reverse complement strand
GCGTTCCAGGCCGAGTTCGTTGGCCCATTGCCTCGTCCCCGCCGCCTTGCGTTCCGGCGCCGGGCTCAGCCCGCGCGTGCGCACGTAGAAATAATCGGTCCGCGCCTCGGGCGTCATCAGCGCGAGCTGGCGCGGCGGTAGCGTCTTGTAATTGGGTGACGATCCTTCGAACACCGGCAACGTGGAGGTGACCGCGACGTGCTTCGCCACCAGCAACGCGATCAACGCCTTGGCGTTGGCGCTGCCGGGCGTCATCGCGGTAAGCGTCGGGCCGCCGGTGCCGTCGGAGCATTTATCCGCCGTCTTGCCCGGATCGTTCTGCGTATTGACCCAGAAGCCGTGCTCGAGATCGTCGATCCCCAGCGCCGCCGCCTCGGGATACGTCACCGAACACAGATGCCCGGTCAGCTTGATGCCGCGCGCATGCGCCGCGTCGATCGCCGCCTTCAGCTCGGCGCGGGTGATGTTCATATATGCCTTGAACGACGTCGCACCCTGGTCCGCCCAGAAATTGACCGTCAGCGCAGCGTCGCCGGCATCCTTCAGCGGATGCATCTGGAGAAACGGACTCCCCGACCCTTCGAGATACGGCCCCGTCACGTCCATATGCGGTCCGGGCAGCGTGCCCGCATCGATCGCCGCCTTCATGTTGAGATCGGTGTACGGCTCGACCGATCCGGTCGTACGCAAGGTCGTCACGCCCGTGCCGAGATACAGTCGGGGCGAGCTGAACGCCATTTGCGGCACCATCAGCGGCGGCTCGCTATGCCCCGCCGAATCGAGGTTTGGCCGGGCGATGTAATATTGGTGGTCGTGCATCCCGACGATGCCGGGCATCACGCTCTTTCCGGCGCCGTCGATCACCGCATAGCCGGCGGGCACCGCGTCGCCGCCCGCCTGTATCGTGACGATTTTCCCGCCGTCGATCAGCAGCGTGCGATCGTCCAGCGCGGCGGCTCCCGTCCCGTCGATCACCCGCACATGGGCGATCGCGATCTTCCCCTCGGCGACCTTGACGTAAGGCTTCACCGCCACACCCGGCGCGGCGGGTGGCGGCAGGATTCGCGCCGTCATGTCGATCTTCGCCGGACCCGCGCCGATCAACGCCGCCGATGCCAGCAGCAGCCCCATGTACCTGATCATCGCGCGTCCCCCGTTCGTCATGCCGCCATGCTGCACCAGTCGCGCCAGTCGTACAACGCTTGCCCGCGCGGCCAGCGTTCCCTACCTGTTCGCCGGTGACCTTGCCTAGCCCCACTCCAAACGACCCGCCCTACCTCAAGGGCCTCAACCCGCCGCAGCGCGAGGCGGTGCTGACCACCGAGGGGCCGGTACTCGTCCTCGCCGGCGCCGGCACGGGCAAGACGGCGGCGCTCACCGCGCGGCTCGGCCATTTGTTGTGGACGAAGAAAGCGTGGCCGTCCGAGATCCTCAGCGTCACCTTCACCAACAAGGCCGCGCGCGAGATGCGCCACCGCGTCGGCAACCTCGTCGGCGATGTGGTCGAGGGGATGCCGTGGCTCGGCACCTTCCACGCGATCGGCGCGAAGATGCTGCGCCGCCATGCCGAGCTGGTCGGGCTGCAATCGAACTTCACCATTCTCGATACCGACGACCAGATGCGGCTTCTGAAGCAGCTCATCACCGCCGCCGATATCGACGAGAAACGCTTTCCGGCGCGCCAGCTCGGCGGCCTTATCGACGAGTGGAAGAACAAGGGCCTCGTCCCCGCCGACATCGACGCAGGTGAGTCCGAGCGATACGCCAACGGGCGCGGCGGTGAGCTGTATGCCCGCTACCAGGCGCGGCTGATCGCGCTCAACGCGTGCGATTTCGGCGACCTGCTGCTCCACATGCTCGTCATCCTCAAACGCGACCGCGAGGTGCTCGCCGATTACCAGCGCCGCTTCAAATACATCATGGTCGACGAATATCAGGACACCAACAGCGTCCAGTATCTCTGGCTCCGCCTGCTCGCGCAGGAGCGCAAGAACCTCTGCTGCGTCGGCGACGACGACCAGTCGATCTATTCTTGGCGCGGTGCCCAGGTCGAGAACATCCTGAAGTTCGAAAAGGATTTCCCCGGCGCCGTGGTCATCCGGCTCGAGCAGAATTACCGCTCCACCCCGCACATCCTCGCCGCCGCGAGCGGGGTCATCGCCAACAATAGCGGTCGCCTCGGCAAGACATTGTGGACCGAGCATGACAGCGGCGAGAAGGTGAAGGTGCTCGGCGTGTGGGACGGCCCCGAGGAGGCACGCCGCGTCGGCGAGGAGATCGAGGGGGCGCAACGTTCTTGGGGTAGGGAGGGCGGCGGCAAGTCGCTCGACGACGTGGCCATCCTTGTCCGCGCGCAGCACCAGACGCGCGAGTTCGAGGATCGCTTCATCTCGATCGGCCTGCCCTACCGCATCGTCGGCGGTTTCCGCTTCTACGAGCGCGCCGAAATCCGTGACGCGCTCGCCTATCTCCGCGTCGTTGCGCAACCGGCGGACGACCTCGCGTTCGAACGGATCGTCAACGTCCCCAAGCGCGGTCTCGGCGACAAGGCGGTGCAGA
>JBDSKT010000067.1:0-12878 GCA_039916765.1 Sphingomonas sp. | reverse complement strand
CGCGCGCCTATGTCTATGCCGTCGCCAAGGCGTGTGACGCGGGCAAGACGACGCGCTTCGACGCAGCGGGCGCGATCCTGCTGGCGAGCGAGAACGCGTTCAAGGTCGCTGGCGAGGCGGTTCAGGCGCTGGGCGGCGCCGGCTACACCAAGGACTGGCCGGTCGAGCGCTTCCTTCGCGACGCCAAGCTGCTCGACATCGGCGCCGGGACCAACGAAATCCGCCGCATGCTGATCGGGCGCGAGCTGATCGGCGCGGTGTAGCGCCTAGAAAAACAGCTTTCGGATGCTCAACCGTACGGTCCGCCCAAGCGGATCGAGATATGCGCCCTGATAGCTCAGCGGAACCGCGCCGGCTTGATCGGTGACACGCTGGCGAGCGTCGAACAGGTTGGACACAGCCAGCGTAATCCGCATGCCGCGCGCCCAGTGATGCTTCTTGATGAAGCCGATGTTCTGCGTGAGATCGGCGAACAGGCGCAGGTCGAACTTGGTCAGGCTGCCGAAATCGAGCGTCGTCGGCGCGGCGAAGGTGCCGCCGGTGACTTGAGTCGCGCTTTGATAGTTCGCGCTGAGCCGCAAGCCGATGCCGTTATTGCTGTAGCCCGCTTGCCCCTGAACCTCGTGACGCGACTGGCCGCCGCCGGTGCCGGTCGCGCCGCCGTCCAAAAGATCGATCGACGGAATGCCGTTCGCCACGGTCACGCGGTCGACGAAATGCCACGTATGGTACAGCGCGAATTGCAGCCGTCCGCCGGCCTGCCCGCCCCGGCCGCCGAACCCGCCACCGCGACCGCCGCCCCGGCCGCCACCGCCAAATCCTCCGCCGCCAAACCCGCCCCGCCCCGGATTGGGCGTACCGCCGCTCATCCCGCTTCCGTCGGGCTGGGTCGGCGGCGGCCCCGGCGGCGCGGCCGCATCCGCCTGACCGGGTGGTGGCGCCTCGCCGCGCTGCCCCTGCTGCCCGTCCGCCGCGCGTCGCCCATCCGGACCGCGATTGCCGAACGCCTCGCGCAACCCGACCATCGGATTGGGACCCTTGCCGGCGCGGAACGCCTCGAACTGCTTCTGGATCTTCGACTTGAGCGCGATCGAGATGTTGAACCCGTAGCGAAGCTGTTCGGTATCCTCGCGCAGGAAGTTGACCGGACGCCCGTCGACGCGCGTCAGCTGGCCGTTTGCGTCGCGCGTGAAGCGACCGGGAAACGCCGCCTCGATCTGGGGCGTGTCGGCGGGGAAGCTGGCGATCGGATTGTCCGTGCCGGTCTTGATGTAATTGGCGATGAACGTCAGGTCGGTCTTAGCGAGCGGCTTGAACGTGCCGCCGGCCTTGAATACGTGGCGGCTGCTCGACACGAGCGCGGGATTGCCGCCATCGATCCGCGTGATATCGACGCTTTGCCCGGTCACGTAATCGAATACCCGCACGTTCGGCGTGGTGATTTGCGGGTTGCCGAGCTGCTGCGGCGTGGGCGCGACATCCTGATTGGTCGCCGTGACGAGCAGCCGTAGCGTCGGCGTGGGCGACCAGTTCGCGCCGTAACCGACCGTATAGAGCGTGCCGAAGTCGGAAAGGTGATCGACCGCGATGTTGCCGTTGATCGACAGATCGCCGATCGCGTCCAGGAACTTGGTGCGGCGGCTGGTCAACGGCACGTCGATGTTGAGCTGACCGTTGACGATGTTGCGGTCGACCTTGCCGAGCTGGGTGATGCCAAGCCGCACCGATCGGCTGTCGAATGTGGTCGCCTGCGCGCCAAGCCGCAACGCGGTGTTGACCGGCCCGGCGGGCAGCGTGAGCAACTGGCCGTTGATCAGGGCGTCGGCGACGAAGGCGTTCGACGTCGAGAAAGCCAGCGTATCCGGCGCCGCGCCGAACAGCCGCGGATCGAGCGGGCCGAAAACGTTCAACGACGGATCGCCGGCGTCGAGGCGCCCCTGGAATGCGGTGGTGTCCAGCCCCGTCTGCGTGAAAGTCTTGTTGTCGGTGCGGTCGTAATTGGCGGTCAGGTTCCAGCGCCAGGTCGGGCTGAAATCGCCGTTCAACCCCGCGCCGAGGTGCGACGCGATCGTCTGCGTGCTCTGCGTCAGCGCGCCGATCGGCTCGACAAAGCGATTGACCGTCACCGCCTGGCTGAACGGTGAGAAGGGATTGCCCGCCGGCAACGTCAACGAAACGCCGGGCAGGCCGAGATCGGCGGTGGTCGTATCAAGCTGGACGCGTCCGTTGATTGTCGCGCTCACCTTGCCGATCGGCCGGCTGTAGACGATGTTCGCCGAGAAGGTCTGGCTGGACGGCAACAGCGTGCGGTACGGCGACAGATCGCTGGTGTTGGGATTGCCGGCGCCGGGGACGAAGCTGCCAAGCGTGGGTGCCCCGCCAGCGGCCGATGCCGGCACGCCTGCGATGGTCACCGGATTGCCGGGTGTGCCCCCCGCCGCGGCGGTAAGCACGGGATCGATCTCCGGGCGTCCCGCCACGCCGGTCACGTTGCCGCGCACGTCGTACACGCCGCCAGCGCTCCGGCTGGTCAAGCTGCGCTGGCTTTCCAGCAACGCATCGCTGGCGCTGTATTTGAGATCGAGGTTGACGCGGCCGTTGCCGCGAATCTGCAACCCGTTGAGTTCGCCGCTCGGATTGCTGCGCCCGCCCTCGGTCGAGAGCGCTTCGTCGCCTTCGGCCGTGAGCGCGCGGAAACGGTTGCGCAGCACCACGTTCACCACCCGCTGATCGGCGCGGTAACCGTATTTGAGCGCGACCTCTTCGGGCAGGATATCGACCCGCGCGATCGCCTCGGTCGGGATGTCGCGGATTTCGGCGAAGCTCGAGATCCGCTTGCCGTTGAGCAGCACGACCGGGGCGCCACCGCTGCCGCGTCCGCTCTGCGTTTCGGGCGCAAGCTCGGTCAGCAGGTCGTTCAACGAGCTGACCCCATAAGACCGGATGTCGGCTTGGCTCAGCACCTGTTCGGGCTTGATATCGCCTGTCACCGATCCGGCGGGGGTCGTTCGTCCTTGGACGACGATATCCGGCCCGGCGCCGTCGTCTTCCTCGTCGGCTGGTGACGGCGTTTGCGCGGGTGTCGGCGCGGGCGCTGGGCGCGGGGATTTCGTCTGCGCGGCGAGTGGCCCAGCGAGCGCAAGCAACGGCAATGCCGCGACACCCAGACTTATCCTACGCAACCCAATACCCTTCAAACGAAAACTTGCCGGCCGGATCGTCCGGCAGGCGGCGCCACTAACGGTCAATTGTCGCAAGAATATCCCTGAAATCGTGAACCGGGGATGCGGATCAGATCGTCGTGCCGCCATGGGCCGCCGCGTGATCGGCGATCAGCGCCACCAGGCGCGTCGTTTGCGACGGCGGCAGATCGTGCGCCATCTCCATCACGAGCTCGAACCGCGCGCCCTTTATGTGCCGCGCGGTATCCCTACCGGCCGCCGCCGGAATGAGCGGATCGGCCCCGCCGTGAACCACCAGCGCGGGCGCGCTGATCGTCGCCAGCCGATCGACCCGGCTGCCGTCGGCGAGGATGGCGAGCAATTGCCGCCGCGTGCCCAGCGGGTGAAAGTCGCGGTCATAGGCAATTGCGGCGGCGACCGAGAAGGCGTTGGGAGCGCGCGCCGGATCGGGAAAGGAAATCATCGACAGGACCTTCGCCCCGGCCGCGATCGCCTCGTCGCGCGTCGGATCGACGGGACGGCGCATCATCAGAACCCGGCGCAACTCCCGCGTCGGGCCCGGCAGCCCCGGCGCGCCGCTCGACGACATGATCGAGGTGAGGCTGAGCACGCGATCCGGCCAGTGCGCGGCGACCAGCTGCGCGATCATCCCCCCCATCGAGGCACCGACGACGTGCGCGCGCGCGATCCCCAGGCCGTCGAGCAGCGCGACGGCGTCCGCCGCCATGTCGGTGAGGGTGTAGGCCGGCTTGAACGGCAGCCCCATCCGCAGCGCGATCAGCGCCCAAAGCGGGTGCCTGGCGGAGGCGCCGTCGAGATGGGTGGACAGGCCGATATCGCGATTATCGAAGCGAATGACGCGAAAGCCGCGATCGACCAACTGCGCGACGAAATCATCCGGCCAGGCGATCAACTGCGTGCCCAGGCCCATGATGAGCAAGATCGCGGGATCACCCGGCTGCCCGTGATCTTCGTAAAACAGCTCGACGCCATTGGCTTTCAGATGGGGCAAGGCACGTCCTCGTTATGCTGACCTGCATCAGGCAACCACCGATCGACGCGACCGTCAACGCCGCCGCGATGCGAGCATCACCGCGCGCGCTTCGCTCGCCTGCCAGATCAGCAGCGTTGGCAAGCCGATCGCCACCTCGCGCGCGCGCTTGGCGAGCGACAGCGCCAGCGCGGTCTCCGCCGGCAGGCCGAACAACGGCGCGGCAAGCGCATAGGCGGCTTCCTGCACGCCGATCGCTCCGGGCACGAAAAAGGCGATGCTGCGCAGCGTGAAGATCAGGCTTTCGAGCGACAGCACCGCCCAGACCGAAATGGTCGCGCCCATCATCGCAAGCACGACCCACGCGATGAGCGCGCTGGCGATCCAGCCCGCGAGGTTCAGCGCGAAGGCGAGCAGCACGCGCGTGCGATTGGCGTAGGTCGCGCGCAATTCTTCGCGCACGCCCGCCATCGTCGCGGCCGAGCTGGGGAGGAACGCCTGGGCCACCCGTTCCGCCAGCAGCAGCGCGGGGCGTTGAGCGATGAAGAACAGCACCATCGACGCCGCCATTGCCCCGGTGCCGCCGAGGATCAGCGGACGGAGCGCTGCGGCGCGATCCCCGGCGAGCAGCAGGGTCGCCATCATTCCCAGCCCGAATAGCGTGAAGACGAGTTGCGCCGCCATCTCGGTCGTCAGATCGACGACGAGCGAGGCATAGACGCGCGGCGCGGGCACGTCGGCGAGCGTCAGCGCACGCGTGCCGACGACGATGCCGCCGATCTGCGAAAAGGGCAGCAGGTCGGCGACTGCCTCGCGAAGCATGCGTGCCCAGGCGAACAGCCCGAGCCGCCCCGCCGACTCCCCCGGCGCAGAGGCTAGCCATGCGCCGCCGAGCAGCACGAGCAGCGCGAGGCTGAAGCCGCAGAACAGGAGGAAGCCGCCAGGGCCGATGCGCATCGCCGCCGCCGCGACGTTGCCGAAGCCGATCGACCCGAATGCCCAGATTGCCGCCCCGAGCCCGACCAGCGTGACGAGCAGGACCCCGACGCGCGCGAACCCCTTCAGCCTGCCTCTCCCATCGGCGCACTCGGGCCGATCGACCGGGAAACGACATTCATCGCAAGCCCCCTTCCCTTACAGATCGGCGAAGCGCGCAAGCGTGATCCCCCGGCGACGCACGATTTCTTGCGCAAGCGGATCGAGCAGCGCGGCAAGCTCTGCCTCGTATTGATATCCGGGCGCCGACAAAGGATACGGCCCGGTCGCCGGGTGAAGGTAGATCTCGCTCACCCCTTCGGGCAGATGGTCAAGCACGCCGCGCAGCCGTTCCGAATGCATCGCGCCGGACCAAGCGAGGCCGAACACCCGGTCGGGCACCTTCATGCCTTTCGCCCGCGCGGATCGCTGGACATGCCGCGCGAAGGGCCTGGCGATGTCGATCCCCCCCACCCGCTCGAACGCGGCGAGCGGCGCGCGGTCCTCGATCGGCGCGCGCACCGCCTTCATGCCGTGCCGCTTTCCGACCTTGAGCAGCGTCGCTGCGATCACCGGGTGCATGTGCATGTGCTTGTGGGTGTTGACGTGATCGAGCGGCAAACCGGTCGCCGCGAACAGCGCGAACTGCGCGTCGATCTCCGCCTCGAGTTGAGCCCGCACCGACGCTCGCGCGACCAACGCTAGCGCCACGGGCAGCGATTCGATTCGGAACATGCCGTTCGCATCGACCAGATCGGGAATGTCGCTCCGTGGCAGCGCCGGCGACACCTCTGCGAGGGCGATGTGCAGACCAACGCCGAGCGTCGGGTTCGCGCGGGCGCGCATCACCGCGTCCGCCGCCGCCACGCCGGTCACCATCAGGCTCGTCACGGTGAGGATGCCCGCGCGGTGCGCCTGCTCGACCGCGACATTCACCTCGGCGGATACGCCGAAATCGTCCGCCGTGATGATCGCGGTTTTCACCGGCGCAAGGCTGTCACGCCACCTCTTTCCGCCGTCGCAGGAAATCGAAGAACTCCACCCCCTCGCGCAGACGGCGCTTCATCATATTCCAGTCGCGAAGCATTTCCCACACGATCGAGCCGATCTTCGACGGGCGGAAGTAGAAGCGTTTGTAGAACTCCTCGACCTTGTCGAAGATGACCGAGGAATGAAGGTGCGGATAGCTGAGCTGCGCGATCTGGTTGCCATCGTCCGTCAGCAGCGCATTGCCATTGTCGAACCAGCCAGTCTCGGTCGCCTGCTTGTAGAGGAACGTGCCGGGATAAGGCGCCGCGAGCGACACCTGGATAGTGTGCGGATCGATCTCCTTGGCATAGTTGATCGTCTCCTCGATCGTCTCGACGGTCTCGCCGGGCAGCCCGAGGATGAAGGTGCCGTGGATGACGATACCGAGCTGATGGCAGTCCTTTGTGAACTGCCGCGCGACATCGGTGCGCAGGCCCTTCTTGATGTTGTGCAGGATCTGCTGGTTGCCGCTCTCGTAACCGACGAGGAGCAAGCGCAGGCCGTTCGCCTTGAGTATTTCCAGTGTCTTGCGCGGCACGTTGGCCTTCGCGTTGCAACTCCATGACATGGGAAATCCGGGTTTGCCGAACCCCAGATTTCCCAGCGCGACCGCCAGTTCCTCGACCCGGGCGTGATTGTCGGTCAGCGTGTCGTCGTCGAAGAAGATCTCCTTGGTCTGGGGAATCTCGCGCAGGATATATTCCACCTCCTCGATCACCTTGGGAACCGAACGGAAGCGATAATTGTGCCCGCCGATCGTCTGCGGCCACAGGCAGAAGGTGCACCGGCTCTTGCATCCGCGTCCGGTGTAGAAGCTGACGTAAGGATGTCGCAGATAGCCGCCGAAATATTTTTCGATTTTTAGGTCACGCTTGTAGACCGGCGAAACCATCGGGAGGACGTCCATGTCCTCGATGATCGCGCGATCCTTGTTGCGGATGAACTCGCCGCCCGGCGCGCGCCAGGTGATGCCATCGACCTCGGCGAGCGGCCGCCGCTGCGCGATCTCCAGGATCGTGAAGTCGTATTCCTCGCGCGCGACGAAATCGATCGCCGTACTCGCCGCCAGGCTGGCATCGGGTTCGACCGCGACCTTGGCGCCGACGAAGCCGATCAGCGCCCGCGGGTTGCGCGCCCTGATGAGCTCGGCGGTGCGCACGTCCTGATTGAAGCTCGGCGTCGAGGTGTGGAGGATGATCAGCTCCTTGCCGTCCATCTCGTGCGCGATATCCTCCCAGCTCTGATCGTGCGCCGGCGCGTCGATCAGCCGCGAACCCTCAACCATCGCCGCGGGCTGGGCGAGCCAGGTGGGATACCAGAACGACTTGACCTCGCGCTTCATCTGGTAGCGCGCGCCGGCGCCGCCGTCATAGCCGTCGAACGACGGGGCCTGCAGGAACAAGGTACGCAACGTCATGCCGAAATCTCCGGGTCGGCCGCGATCAGGCCGTCATGTCTCATTCTAAGGCTGCTGCCGCGCCAATCAACCGATCTGGCGAAGAAGCTGGCGAGGAAAGTCGCGAAAGTGAGGCAGTCGCGCAGCGGTAGCAGCGCCAGCGGCAGCGGACGGGTGCCGGTCGCGCGGCCGATCGCCGCTGCCAGAAATGTTCGCGCGGCCCAGGCGGCAAGAATCGCGCCTGCGCCGGCGAATGGGTGAAGCGGGACCATCAGCAACGCCAGCGGCAGCGGCATCGCGATGATCCCGGCGGCATAGCCGACCGGCTCGACGCCGCGGATTGTCGCGCCCCAGCGGACCTCGTGTCGCCATAGCGCAACCAGGCTTGCATCGGCTCCGGCATGGGTAACGAGCATGGGCAACACGGCGACCCTCTCGCCGTGCGCGCGGATTGCCTGGCCGATGGCGTAATCGTCGGCCAGCGTATCGGCGAACGCGCCGAACCCGCCGATCGCGGCCATCGTTTCGGCATGCAAGGCGATGGTCGAACCCATGCACGGCGTCGCGAGCCCGGCGCTCACCCCGAACACCACCCCAGGCAGCATGTGCCAGTCGAGCCCCGCCGCGCCGACACGCGACCAGAAGCCGGTATCGCCCCGCGCGCGGTACGGTGCCGTGACCGCGCCGACCCCCGGAGCGTCGAGTGCGGCAAGCACGCGCGCCAGATAGTCCGGCGCGACCGCGATGTCGCTGTCGCTCAACACCAGCACCGGATGCGCGGCGTGCGGCGCCATGTTGATGAGGTTGGCGATCTTGCCATTGGCGCCGTGCGGGCGCGGATCGACGACCAGATCGATGCGAGCGGCGGGAAAGCGCGCGCGGAGCCGATCGACCACGGCGATCGCCGGATCGTCGTGGCGCTGGACGCCGAGCAGCAACTGGACCGGTCCATCGTGATCGAGCGTGATGAACGTCGCGAGATTGTCCAACAGTCGCGGCTCGTCGCCGTGCAGCGGCTTGAGCAGAGTGACGGCCTCGGCTCGGCGCGCGGGCCGCGCTGTGGGCCGAAAGAAGCGCGCCGTGACGATCGCGGCAGCCAGGGTATAGCCGACCCCCGCCGCCACCGCTGCCAGCAGGAGCAAGCCGAGCGATGCGGCGACGAGATGAGCGGTGGCCATCGTGCCTCCCTATCGCCCGCCGTCGCTCCTGTGTAGAGCGCGCGGCGTGAGCGACGCTTCGGAAATCGTGCTCGTCACGGGCGTGTCCGGCTTTGTCGGCTCGGCGGTGGCGCGAGCGCTCGCGGCGCGCGGGGTGGCCGTGCGCGGGCTGGTCCGCTCGACGAGCGCGCGCACCAACCTGACGGATTTTCCCGGCACGCTGGTCGAGGGCGACGCGCGCGATCCAGCCGCGATGACGCGCGCGCTGGCGGGGGTACGCCACCTGTTCCACGTCGCCGCCGATTACCGCATCTGGGCGCCCGACCCCGAGGAGATCGTCCGCAACAACCTGGCCAGCACGCGCGCGGTGATGGAAGCAGCGCGTGACGCTGGCGTCGAGCGGATCGTTTATACCAGCAGCGTCGCGACGCTGCGGCCCGACCCGGCCGGCCCCGCCGACGAAACCCGGCCCGCGACGCCCGAGCAAGCGATCGGCGCGTACAAGCGAAGCAAGACAGTTGCGGAACGGCTGGTCGATGCGATGGTCGCCGAGGGGTTGCCAGCGGTGATCGTCAATCCCTCGACCCCGATCGGCCCCCGCGACGTTCGCCCGACACCCACCGGGCGCATCATCGTCGAGGCGGCGAACGGGCGGATGCCGGCCTATCTCGATAGCGGGCTGAACCTCGCCCATGTCGATGACGTCGCGGAGGGGCATTTGCTGGCGCTCGAGAAAGGACGCCTCGGCGAGCGCTACATCCTGGGCGGACAGGACGTCAGCCTGGGCGCGATGCTGCGCGTGATCGCCGCCAATGTCGGGCGCCGGCCGCCGACGATCGCGATTCCTCGGCGCCCACTCTTCCCGCTCGCCTACGCCAACGAGGCGCTGGCGCGGATCACCGGCAAGGAGCCGTTCCTGACAGTCGATTCGCTGCGCATGGCGGCGCATCACATGTTCTTCTCCTCCGCCAAGGCAGAGGCCGAGCTGGGTTACCGCGCGCGGCCGTGGCAGGAAGCGGTGAGCGATGCGATCGCGTGGTTCCGCGCGGCGGGGATGATCGCGTGACGGCCGCGGTCATCGGCACGGTGACGCTGGTAATCTGGATCGGGCTACTCGTCGTGCGGGACGGCTTCTGGCTGGCGCGCGAACGCGACACGCGCGCGGTGCCCGCCGATCCGGCGGCGTGGCCCGATGTGGTCGCGGTCGTTCCAGCGCGCGACGAGGCCGAGGTGATCTCGCGCTCGATCGGCAGCCTCGTCGCGCAGGATTATCCGGGCCGATTCCACGTCGTGCTGATTGACGATTCGAGCAGCGACGGCACTGCGCGCATCGCCCGCAAACTGGCCGCCGCCGACCGGCTCGAGGTGCTGACCGGCCGCCAGCTCGAACCCGGCTGGACCGGCAAGCTGTGGGCCGTGTCGCAGGGCGTCGCGCATGCCCGCGACGAACCGCGCTATCTCTGGTTGACCGACGCCGACATCGCTCATGTGCCGGACACGCTTCGCAGCCTCATCGCACGCGCCGAGGCGCGCGGGCTGGTGCTCGTTTCGCTGATGGCCAAGCTGCGCTGCGACAGCCGCGCCGAGCGAGCGCTGATCCCCGCCTTCGTCTTCTTCTTTCAGTTGCTCTATCCGTTCGGCCGGGTGAACCGTCCGCGCGGCATAGGCGCCGCGGCGGGCGGGTGCATGCTGGTGCGGCGCGACGCGCTCGAGGCAGCGGGAGGCATCGCCGCGATTCGCGGCGCGCTGATCGACGACTGCGCGCTGGGTTCCGCGCTCAAGCGGCAGGGCCCGATATGGCTCGGCCTGACCGAGCGGTCGCGGTCGATCCGCGCCTATGACACGGCCGACACCGTCGCGGCGATGATCTCGCGCTCGGCCTATGCGCAGCTTGGCTACAACCCCGCGCTGCTGATCGGAACGCTCGTCGGGCTGGCGCTGGTCTATGCCGCGCCGCCCGCGCTGGCGCTGTTCGGTCATGGCTGGTCCCAATGCGCCGGGATCGCCGCCTGGGTGCTGATGGCGCTCGCCTTCCAACCGATGCTTCGCTTCTACCGCCGCTCGCCGCTCTGGGGCATTGCGCTTCCGGCAATCGCGGCTTTCTACGCCGGGTGCACCTTGCTATCGGCATGGCAGCATTATCGGGGACGCGGAGGCATGTGGAAGGGCCGGGCACAGGCGGCGACGCGATGAACCGGGGAACACCCGTCCTCGCCTCGAGCAAGGGGCACCGCGACGAGAATTTCCCGGTCGCGAGCATCCTGCTGCGCGCCGAGCACCGCGCGCCGATCATGGCCTTCTACCGCTTCGCGCGCGCCGCCGACGATATCGCGGACCATTCCGGCGCCGCGATGGAGACGAAACTGGCGCAACTCGCAAGAATGCGCGCGGGGCTTGCCGGCGACCCGAGCGGGGCCGCGGAAGCGCTGGCGTTGCGCGAAGTGATGGCGGCACGCGAGCTCGACCCGGTCCACGCGAACGACCTGCTCGACGCGTTCGAGCGCGACGTGACCGTCAGCCGCTATGCCGATTGGGACGCGCTGATCGATTATTGTCGCGTCTCCGCTATGCCGGTCGGCCGGTACGTTCTCGATGTCCATGGCCAGGATCGCACCTGCTGGCCCGCGAACGACGCGCTGTGCGCCGCGTTGCAGATCATCAATCACCTTCAGGATTGCGGGAAGGATTACCGCGAGATCGGCCGCGTCTATCTGCCCGCCGACGTGATGGCCGAACGCGGTGCGCGGATCGAGGACCTCGCGGCCGATCGCGCCACACCAGCGCTCCGCGCCGCGATCGCCGCGCTCGCGCACCGCACGCACGGCCTGCTCCGCCAGTCCGCCCCCTTCGCCGCGATGATCCGCGACCGCCGTCTCGCCGCAGAAGTCGCCGCGATCCAACGGCTCGCCGAAAGCCTCGTCACGCGGCTCGAACGCCGCGATCCGCTTAGCGAGCGCGTTCATCACGGCAAAGCCGAGGCGGCGCTGATCGCCGCTGGCGCCGCGCTCCCGATGTTGTTCCGGCGCGCGGCATGAACCCAGACACTACCCCCGCCGCGCTGCGCAAGCAGGTCTCGGGCAGTTCCTTTTACGCAGGGATGCGCGTGCTGCCCAAGGCGGAACGCGAGGCGATGTATGCGGTGTACGGCTTCTGCCGGCTGGTCGATGACATCGCCGATGACGAGGTGGGCGACCGCAGCGGCCGGATGGCGGCGCTCGATACATGGCGGCGCGACCTCGACTCGCTCTATACGGGTGGCGATCCAGGCCAAGCCGCTCTCGTAGCCGAGGCGGTGCGGCGGTTCGGGCTGAGGCGCGCCGATTTCGAGGCGGTGATTGACGGCATGGCGATGGACGTCGCGCGCGATATCCGCTGGCCGCCAACGGCGGAGCTCGACCTTTACTGCGATCGCGTCGCATCAGCAGTGGGGCGATTGTCAGTGCGGATATTCGGGATGGACGAGGCGCCGGGGATCGCGCTGGCGCACCATCTCGGTCGCGCACTGCAGCTCACCAACATCCTGCGCGACGTGGACGAGGATGCCGCGATCGGTCGGGTCTATCTTCCGGCCGAGCCGATCACGGCGGCTGGCATCGCCTTCACGACGCCGATCGAGGTCGTCGGCGATCCGCGCATCGACGCCGCCTGCCGCGCCGTCGCGCGGATCGCACACGACCATTATGCCGAGGCACGCAAGGTGTTGGGGACCCGTCCGCGCGGACATCTGATCGCGCCGCGCCTGATGGAGGCAGCATATGCCAAGGTGCTGGCGCGCACCGAGGCGGTCGGCTGGGCGCCGCCGCGCCACCGCATCAAGGTATCGAAGGCGGCGTTGTTGTGGACCGTCGCGCGCCTGCTGGTGACGCGTTGAGCTTTACCCAAACGACGATTGCCGGAGCGGGACTGGCGGGACTGTCCGCCGCTGTCGCGCTGCGTCAGGCGGGCATGCCCGTGACGATCGCCGACTCCGCCGCGCAGGCGGGCGGGCGATGCCGCTCGTATCACGATCCGCAACTCGGGCGGACGATCGACAATGGCAACCACCTCGTCTTGTCGGGCAATGCCGCGGTGGCGCGGTTTCGCGAGCGCATCGGGGCCGATCCGGCGAGCCTGTCCGGGCCAAGCCAGGCCGATTTCGCGTTTCGCGA
>JBDSKT010000066.1:0-2926 GCA_039916765.1 Sphingomonas sp. | reverse complement strand
GAAAATGGTGCTGCCGGTGAGGATTGAACTCACGACCTCAGCCTTACCAAGGATGCGCTCTACCACTGAGCTACGGCAGCATGTCCGGCCTTGCGAGCGGAAGCGGCCTAAGAGCCGAGGCGGCCTCGATTGTCAAGGCGGGGCTTGGCCCGCTAATACGGCGCGATGACGCCAAAGGACGACAAGGCCGAGCGACGTGCCGCGGCGCTGCGTGAGAATCTCAAGCGGCGCAAGGCCCAGGCGCGGGACACGCCGCCGGCCCCGCCGCCGCCCGACGACACGCCCTAGCCGCCGATCGGCGCGCATTTGGCGAGTAGCCAGGCCCGCTCGGCGGGGTCGAGCTGCGGGCCGAGCACGTCGAGCACCCGGGCATGATAGGCATCGAGCCAGCGCCGTTCGTCCTGGGCGAGGAGGGCGGGCACGATCAGCGAACGCTCGATCGGCGCGAAGGTAAGCGTCTCGAAGGCGAGCATCGACTGGTCGCCGCCGGGGACGGTCCGCTCGACGACGAGGACCAGATTCTCGATCCGGATGCCGTATTCGCCGGCCTTGTAATAACCCGGCTCGTTGGAGAGCATCATGCCCGCGCGCAGCGGCTCCGCCGGGCCACCGCCGGGATAGTCCGGCTTGGCGATCCGTTGCGGCCCCTCGTGCACCGACAGATACGCACCGACGCCGTGGCCGGTGCCGTGCGCGAAATCGAGCCCTGCTTCCCATAACGGCCGCCGTGCGAAGGCGTCGAGCTGGCCGCCGTTGGTGCCGCTGGGGAAGACCGCGGTGGCGAGCGCGATATGCCCCTTGAGCACGCGGGTGAAACGGTCGCGCATCTCCTCGGTCGGTTCGCCGATCGGGATCACGCGGGTCACGTCGGTGGTGCCGTCCTGATATTGCCCGCCCGAATCGACGAGGTAGAGCTGGCCGGGTTCGAGCGCCACGTTCGATTCGGGCGTCGAATGGTAATGCGGGCTGGCGGCGTGCGCGCCGGTCGCCGAGATCGTGTCGAACGACGTATCCTTGAACACGCCCGTCGCGGCACGGAATTCCTCCAGCCGAGCGACGCAGAACAGTTCGGTCAGCCCGCCCTTGGGCGCCTCCTCCTCGACCCATTTGAGAAACCGCATCAGCGCCGCGCCGTCGCGCGCGCTCGCCGCCTTGTGCCCGGCGATCTCGGCCGGGTTCTTCACCGCCTTGGCCAGCACGGTTGGGTCGCGCAGCGACAGCAGGGTCGCGCCACCGGCATCGAGTGCGTCGAAAATCGCGGTGACGGCACGCTCGGGATCGATCGCGACACGCTTGCCGGCGAAGCGCGACAGCGCCGGGGCGAAATCGGCGCGATCATGGACGCGGATCGCGTTGCCCAGGTGTTGCGCGACCGCGTCGGTCATCTTTTCCGGCGCGACGAAAAGGTCGGCGGTGCCATCGATGTTGATGATCGTATAGGCGAGCGCGACCGGTGTGTGCGCCACGTCGCCACCGCGCACGTTCAGCGTCCAGGCGATCGAATCGAGCGCGGAGAGCACCACCGCGTCGGCCTTGCGCTCGGCCAGCCAGTCGGCGATCGCGGCGCGCTTTTCGGCCGAAGTCTTTCCGGCATGATCCGCGGACTGCACGCTCAACACAGCGTCCGACGGCGCGGGGCGATCGGGCCAGACCGCATCGACCGGATTGGTATCGACCGCGACCAGGGTCGCGCCGCGCTCGGCCAGCGCCTTCGACGCTTCCTTGACCCACGCCCGGGTGTGAAGCCACGGATCGTAGCCGATCCTCCCGCCGTGTGGCGCGTGGTCGCCAAGCCACGACGCGATGCTGGTCCGTGGCACGTCGACATACGCCCAATGCCGACCATCGACCTGCTCGCGAACCTGCAGCGTGTAGCGCCCGTCGGTGAAGATCGCCGCCGCCTCGGGAAGCACCACCGCCGACCCGGCCGATCCCTGGAACCCCGTCAGCCAGGCCAGCCGCTGGGCATAGGCGCCGACATATTCGCTCATATGCTCGTCGGTCAGCGGGACGACGAACCCGTCGAGCCGGTCGCGTTTGAGCTGCTCGCGTAGCGCGGAAAGACGGTCGGCATAGGTGGACATCATCAGCTCCGGCAGATGCGAATGTTTAGAAACTTCACACGCCTGACACCGTTACCGAACGTACCGCGTCAGGCAAGCGTAGGGTGGCGAGCGAGGGCGTAACGGCGATCATGGCAACGGTCTGCCAGATCATGTTCGTGTAGGACAGGGGATGGCGCCGCGCTTCGGCACCACCGCCGGCCCTTGCCCCCGTCCCGCCGCGCCGCCTACAGCCGGAGCATGACCGATACCCCAACGCCACCCGTCGCCGACCGTCGCGCGTATTCCTTCACCGCGCATGGCCAGACGATCGACGATCCGTACGCCTGGCTCAAGGATCCGAACTATCCGGACGTCACCGACAAGGATGTGCTCGGCTATCTTGAGGCGGAGAATGCCTATTTCGACGCGGTGATGGCGCCGCACAAGGCGCTGATCGACCGGCTGTACGAGGAGATGAAGGGGCGCATCAAGGAAGACGATTCGTCCGTGCCGCAGAAGGACGGCGACTGGCTTTACTGGACCGCGTTCGAGACGGGCGGGCAGTACCGCAAATGGTGGCGTAGGCCGGTTGGCGCCAAGGATGACGGTAGTGAGGACCAGCTGATCCTCGACGAACCCGCGTTGGCCGAAGGGCGCGAATATTTCCGGCTCGGCGCGCTTTCGGTCAGCAACGACGGCGATCTGTTGGCCTATGCGATCGACGATAACGGCTCGGAACGGTTCGAGGTGCGGGTCAAGAACCTGGCGACCGGCGAGCATTTGCCCGAGATCATCCCCGGCATGCTGTCCGAGATCGTCTGGGCGGCGGACGATAGCGGCTTCCTTTACGGGCTCGCCAACGAGCAGTGGCGGACCGACAA